>JABHJJ010000183.1 GCA_018691945.1 Candidatus Nitrosopelagicus sp.
ATAATCTCTTCAACTGAATCTGATGTTGCTGTAGGAACTAACTTTTTACGTAATTCATTATTTGGCGCATGAAGTGATATCGCAAGTCCAATCTGGAGATTTTCTTCAGCCAATCTCTCTATTCCTGCCTTAATCCCAATTGTTGAAATTGTAATGTGCCGTTGACCCAATCCAAATCCTCTTGGGTCTGTTAAAATTTTCACAGCTCTAATCATTTCATCATAGTTGGCCATTGGTTCTCCCATCCCCATAAAAACTAAATTTGTAATGTGCTCTTTTCGTTGCTCAATAATCTCTTCAAAATGAATTACCTGTGATACGATATGTTCTGCTTTTAGATTTGTTTCAAAACCCATCTGTCCTGTTGCACAAAACGTACATCCCATTGCACATCCAATTTGTGTAGAAACACATACTGTTGATCTTGGTAGTCCTCCAATCTTCTCTGATTCATATTGCATGAGAACTGTTTCAACCGATTTATCATTAGTGAGATTAAGTAATACTTTTGTTGTATCTCCATCGTCACTTGTAATGCTATGAACTTCTTTTGCTAAACCTATTGTATATCCTGCGTCCACTAACTTTGCAATCATTTCTTTTGGAAGTTGTTTAATGTCTGCAATATTTTTAGGAAATTTGTAATAAAGTGGCATTAGAATCTGATCTGCTCTGTATCTATCATAACCCATACCAATTACCACTTTTTCCATCTCCTCTGGAAGTAATCTATAGAGATCAGTCATATCACATCTAAGCCTTCAATTGATATTATAATCTAACTTATACTATTATGAAATAATTATGAATTTTTTTATAACCACCTAATGGAATTCTCTATATGATTACAGTTGATTGCCATGAAGTAGAATCAATTCAAAATGAATTACTAATCTATGTGGCAGATGATGTAGCAGCTGTTCCTAATATCAAATATCACGAATTTATTTTATCTCCCATAGAGGATGATGGCATAATTGACACAAATGAGGTGATTTCATCCATTAAGCGATTTTTGGAATCGATAGGTGAGCAACGTAATTTTGCTGTAATTTCTAAAGGTGATATAATATCAATTGAGTCTATTTCTGGAAAAACTATTGCACGTGATGCAAAATCTTCAGAAGGTCTGTTTTCTTGTCCACATTGTGGTCATGTTACACCATATGAAACCATACATAATACACACATGAAAATTCATTATCTCTAAAAGAAGAAAGCCAATAGAGAGATTTGAACTCTCGACCTATTGATTACAAATCAATTGCTCTAACCAGGCTGAGCTACATTGGCACTAATTCTTTTGATAATGTGGCTGGTTTAAAATGTTAACATACTCATAATTTAATAACTTCTAGAATCTGGTTTGATTGTTGAAATTAAAATATGTCCAACCAAAGAAACTAAAAATTCTCATAGTTGTTTTCACCATGGTGGGTATATGGGGAATTGTATTTGGATTGTGGATGGGAACCTTCAAGGCATCAATGAATTATTTCATGATTGTTGTTCTAGGAGTTGTTAACCTCATTCTTGGTGCATTCATGACATATCTTTACTTGACACAGGTAAAGAACGTTGATCCACGAAAGGATTCAAAGTATAAACGACGCAAATAAAACACAAACCACCATTATGTTTGTGGCAAAGTGCATTGCGTAGGAGTGTTTTACACCTTTTTTATCATAAATATATTTGAAAACAAATCCAATTGGTATCAGTACCAACGCCATGTGTATTTTTATGCCCATCCCGATATGGATTAATGCCCATACCAAAACCATCTTTTTTGATTTTCTAAAATAAACTTCCTCAAAGTAATTGATATGTAAAAACATGTAAAGTAATAATGGCACAAATGGAATTATTCCCAACATTCCTTGTTCTGCAAATGGTCCAAATGCAATATTGTATCCAAGCCAACTCCAATTTAGTATGGGTATCTGATCAACATACTCAAATGCAAACAGCACGTATACGGTTAAAATTCCGAAAGCAATTGGTGCATATTTCATAGAACCAATTCCTGCTTTTAGATCTCTTATGCGTTTTTTTGTATCTTTGATTAACAATAGACTTGCACCAACTGTCATAACATAGTATCCAATCAGAAAATAATCTGAATTAAGAAATGAAGTGTCCAATGAACTAAAAGAACACACTTGATAAATAACCTATTCTAATACTAATCATGACTCTTGAGAAAGGAGATGTTGCAGAAGACTTTGAATTGTTAGGAAATGATGGACGCCCTGTCACTCTCAGCTCGTTTAAAGGCTCAAAAAATGTGGTCTTGTGTTTTTATCCAAAAAATCATCTCTTTGCATGTCCGTCAAAAAAAGTCTTTGAGATGGCAAAAAGTGTCATCTCTGTTTACTCTGATATTATCTCAACAACCACTGTTCTATTTGCCATATCTGTTGATTCTGTTGATTCCCAGGCTGAATTTGTTAAAGAATACGAAATTCCATATGTACACCTAAGTGATCCTAAAAAAATTGCATGTAAGAAATATGCTGGAACAAACATTGCGGGTCTTGCAAAACGCAGTACATTTGTTATTGGTATAGATGGTGTTATACGCGATGTTATGCGTGAAATTAATGTTACATCTCATGGGCAAGAAATTCTTGATTCATTAAATAAAATCAACGTATAAATTCTTCAAAAAAATCATCCGTGCAATGCTTGATTTAGTTGCTAAGAAATTATTTCTAACTAAAGGAATAGGTGTTCATGAAGACAAGCTCACAAGCTTTGAATATGCTCTGCGTGATGCAGGCATCTCTGGAACAAACATAGTTCTAATCTCAAGTATTTTTCCTCCAAAGGCAAAACTAATTCCTAGAAAGGAGGGATTGAAGAAGATTAAACCAGGCCAAATTCTATTTACAATTTATTCTAGAAATCAAACAAACGAGCCACATAGATTGGTTTCGGCATCTGTTGGATTAGCACAGCCAAAAGATCGTACCAGATATGGATACCTATCTGAATATGATGCATTTGGCCAAACTGAAAAACAAGCCGGTGATTATGCAGAAGATATTGCAGCACAAATGCTTGCGTCATCTCTTGGTATTCCATTTGATATTGACAAGAGTTGGGATGAGAAGAGACAACAGTGGAATATTTCTGGAAAAATTTACAAAACCCAAAATATCACAATGACTGCAAAAGGTGACAAGTCTGGAAAATGGACCACCGTATTTTCTGCTGCATGTTTGCTTCTCTAGTGTTTTGGCTTGTATCCTTTTAGATAAAATATTGCAGCTCCGATACCTGCTACAATTATAATGCCTAATACTGCATATTGTGTTTCATCGCCATCTCCTTCTTCATTTTCAATTATCGGCACTTCTTCTGCTTCACTCTCAATCTTTTCTACAGAATAAAGTGTCATCTCACTTTGCATGTCCCATGGAGCAGTCTCTACTAATAATTCCTCTGCTGAAATGGTCTTGCTCTGTCCAAACAAAAACTTTAGATCAATCATTTCTCCTGCAGGTGAACTCAAAAACCACCCTTTTTTCATTATATTCTCAAAAGTTGTTACATCGGTAATTGCATGAGTTGATATTGCATTAACCTTCGTTGTCTCACTTGGAATTATGATTAGTTGTATTATTGAATTTAGAGGAACATTTCTGTTATCAAAATAATCTGTTCGTGAAATTTTATCTACTTCGAAACTTTCTAGTGTCCTTATCACTGTAATATTATTACTTTTTTCTTTAATCTCTTTTGTAATTTTAAACATGTATAGATTTGAATCCTCATTTGGAATCATTGTTACTGAAATTATTGAATCATCATGTATGGATAATTTTTTTGCGATGTCATAAAATCCTCCTCCATCTCTAATCTCTTTTGGAATTAATATTCCTGCTATATCTGTAAACAAAAAGTCCGTTGCTCTTTTGTCAGTTACATAAGTTGCTGATACAGCGCCCTTGCCTGATACAATCCCTGATGTCTCTAATAGTACATTTGCATTATCTGCTGTATGAATATACACAGAGTGAAATTCTGCATCTGTACGGAAAACTTGATTTAAATCATCAATTAGCAGACCTCCCATCTCTCTTGCTGACTCTTGAACCATTCGGATCCCACCATCTCCTTTGAGTTTTTCATAATCAAAATTAATCATTATGCATTGTTGTTCTGATGTTACTCCAATCACACATTCTCCGGCATTTGTAAAAACTACTGCTCTAATCTTTTCATTGGCGTTAATCTTTTCAATTAATTCTCCAGGGAATCTTATCTCCTCATTACTTGTGGTCTCAAATCCTATTGATGTAATGATTGATCCTGAAATTTTTTGATCATAAATTATTGATGCACTCTCTTGAAACGTTGCCTTTTCAAATTGCTGTGCACTAGCAAAAGGCATGATTAGTATTGATGAAAATAATATGCCAAGCAGTAATGTTGACTTTATCATATTCAATGAAACTTGTATTATTTTATTTAGTTTACTGATTATGCTATAACGTTTAAATCACTAGTATATTCCTGCTTAAATGACATCGAATTCAAACCGTTGGGGAACACGCCGGCAGTCCGATGGCTCGGGCTGCCGGCCCCACATTTCATTAACCTATAATTTTGCTAGATCGTCCACTTGCTTTTTTATATAGTCAAATCCACTTTGCCAAAATTTTGCCTTGGATATGTCAAGTCCATGCTCTTTGAGAAGTTTTTCTGGTTTCTGTGATCCTCCTGCAGACAGAATATCTGTGTATGTGGAGACAAAACGGTCTCCCTCATTTTTGTAAGTTTGGAATAGTGAAACTGCAAGTAAGTTTCCAAATGAATATGAATAGCAGTAAAATGGAGAGTGATAAAAATGTGGAATGCAACTCCATTCTATTCCAAAGTCATCTGATATGTCAATTGAATTCCCAAATTGTTCCTTTAGATTATTTCTGTAAATGTTAGAAATCTCATCTACTGTGATGGAGTTTGCAATTTGATTATGAGCCTCAATCTCAAATAGCGTGAAAAATGATTGTCTTCCAATTGTTGCATAAAAGTCATCAATCTTATCTGATAGCATTGTAGATTTCTCTGCATCTGAAATCTGACTTGAAATATTGTCATATAGTAATAATTCTGAATATGTGGATGCAGTTTCTGCAAGAGGCAGAGGTGCATCCGATATTAAAATTGATTTCTCAGATGCCGCAACACTATGTACTGCATGTCCAATCTCATGTGCTAATGTGAATACATCTCTTGATTTTCCTGTATAGTTGATTAAAACAAATGGTGTGATATATGGGAGTGGGGTACTACAAAATGCACCATCTCTTTTTCCATGTCTTAGAGAATAGTCAATATGATTTTCATTAAAAACACGTGAAGCATATTCTGCAATCTTTGGACTAAATCTGTTAAGTGAATCTAAAACTAGTTTTGTTCCTTGATCAAATGTGTAATTTTTTTCTTGTCTACTATTCTTTGATGGTGCATACAAGTCATATCTTCTAAGTTTCTTTACTCCAACTCGTTTTGCCTTTTGTTGGAAATACTTTTGAAATACCGGTGCATTTTTCTTGCACACCTGTAACATCACATCAATCGTTTTATCATCTATATCATTTGAGATGTTTTGAACTGATATTGGATTTGTAAATCCTCTCATATCAACTCCTTCATTTCTCCAGTTTAGTACAATATTTTGATAAATCTGACCAATTACTCCCTTGTTTTCCTGATACTTTGTCAAGAGTGATTTGTAAGATGCCTCTCTAATCCTTGAACTCTTATTTCTGACAAGTGTTGTAAGCTGCTCTCTTCCCATTGTTTTTTTCTTACCATTTACGTTTACTGTATATGTAAACGCGTTAGTTATTTTATCATAAATTTTTACTAATGCAGAAATTCCTGTGACATCTAATGTATTGATTATCTTTTCTTCAGGCTCGGTCAGTGCATATCTTGCAACAAGTCTTTTGTATCTTAGATAGTCTGCTAATTCTCCTGCATTTTTGATTAGTCTTTCGGCATTTTTCTCATCTATCTGCTTTTTCCACCACAAATCAAAGAACAGCATTTTGTTTTCGATAGTTGAACCAAACTGGGAAATTCTAGTTAGTAATGCAGTTGCCTCATCTGACTGTGTATCTTCTGAAAATTTTAGTCCTGCATATCCTCCAATCTTGCTTGATCTTTCTGTGATATCTTCAATCTCGTGGAGTAGTTGTAAAAATCTCTTTGATGAAATATTTGGTTTTAACAGAGATTTGTTCTTTGCAAATTTTTCAGATTGTTTTTGTATTTCATTGATCTTTCTATCAAATGATTGTCTTGTAGGGTTCTTGACTAGATCATCTAGATCCCATCGCCCCTTTTCATATTTCTGCACGATTACTTTCAAAGTGATCTGCTTCTATATCTTTTGAAAACCCATTCAACGTCTAAATAATGCGCACTAGAAAATCATCTTGGATCCGTCGTCTAGCCTGGTTTGGATGCTGCACTCACACTGCAGAGGTCGCGAGTTCAAGTCTCGCCGGATCCACTCTTAGTCTTCTGCAACTTTTTTCAATTTTGGATCTGCAAAAGATGCAATCTTTGCATCTTTTAGCTTTTTGCATAGATTTCTAATTGTTACACTGCTGATGGCTGCTGCTTTTGATACTTTAGTTTGAGAAACCTTTTCGCTATTCATAATTGATGCCAGATAGACTACTGTTGCAGCCATTGCAACTGGGTTTTTCCCACTGGTAATCATTAATTCTTCAGCCTTTATGAGGAATTTTATGGCATCTCTTTTTGTTTTTTCAGATGCACCAACCTCAGTTGTAATTCTTGTAATGAAGCTGACCGGATTATATGTCTCAAGTGTCAAGTCAAGATCTCGTACCAACATTCTGTAAATTCTGTGTATACTTGTTCTTCGTAGATTTGTTGCGTTTGCAACATCTTTTATTGTTCGTGGGGTATTTGTGAATCTACATGATGCATATACACATGCACTCAAAACCACTGGTATACTTCTGCCTCTTCCAATTTTTTTTGCCAGAGTCTTTCTGTAAATATATGCAGCTTGCTCAACGGCTGCATCTGTAAGCGATAATTTTGCTTTGAGCCCTTCTAATAATGTGAATGCTTTTTGCATATTTCTATGCCCCGGAAGGGCCTTACTGTTTTTGTCCCACATTCGTAATCGATAAAACGTCCTTTTCATTTCTCCACTGAGATTTTTACCTGTCGCATCCTTGTCTGATTGTTGTATTACTGTAGACAATCCCATGTCATTGAAAGCAAGTGTTGACTTTCGCCCAGTTCTAGACTTTAACATATAGTCATCGCCTGATTGAACTGAGTACTCTTGTCCGAGATCTGCTGCATTTTCTACTATAACCTCCCCACATAATGAACACATCACTTCACCGGTACTGCTATCGGAAACTAAGAGAACCTCATTTCCCTTGCTATTTTTACAAAAATGGTCATTAGATTCAGAATCTTTATTCATTGTTTAGATATGGTGTTTTGAATTTATTAGGAAAGGGTTTCAGTGTTAGTTTTTTTAGCACTATTCTTCTGAATTATTTTGATGATGCAAATTCACCATAATGAATGACATTTCCTTTAGAAATTCATATTCTCCATTTGACCAGGAATATTTGTTAGCATCTTCCCAAAACTTTTGTCCATCTCTTGACTTGAATTCCTCAGTTTGCATATCATAACTTCAAATTTGATCTATAATATGGAAATTGCCTCATTTGATAGACAAAAACGCTCAAAAAAATTGATCCATATGTAAGGAAAAATTGAATTTTGACTACGTTTTGGTTAGCTAAATCTACAAGGAATCACATTTAGCAATACACGTTATACCTAAACCATGAAAGCAAGATTTGATGGAAAATGCAAAAGTTGTGGTGATGATATCCGCAAAGGCAAGGAAATTGCTAGAAATGCAGATGAAGTTTGGGTTCACAAGCACTGTGTTGAAGAATTAGTGGATTTACCTTAAAATCATATATCCACAGTTTTTTTATTTTTATCATGTCAATTAATCTTGTAGACCTTTTACTGTGGACGTTTAGACGAAATGAAAATGACGTTGTAAAGCTATATGATTCACTATCTCCTATAATGGAAATCTCTACTGGGGGTGACATGCTGAACTTTGGATTTTGGAATAATTCTACGTCTCATCCAGTTGATGCCCAAAAACAACTCTGTAAGATGGTTGGTGAAATGGCCGAAATCTCTTCAGCGCAAGTGATTGCTGATGTTGGAAGCGGCATTCTAGGTCCTGCAAAAATTTGGAATTTAGAGTATCCTTCACTACAAATCTCTTCAGTAAATGTTAATTTTTCTCAATTACGGTCGGTTGATTCTGGTAATATATCTAAACTAAATTCTACCGCAAGAATGCTTCCTTTTGCAGATTTGTCTTTGGATCGTGTCATTGCACTCGAATCCGCACAACACTTCAAACCTATTGGCGACTTTTTCTCTGAGTCAAATAGAGTTTTAAAAGACAACGGAATTCTTGCACTTGCAATTCCGACGGCAACTGATGATTCCAGCTTACGCAATCTTGGAATATTGAAATTTACTTGGTCATCAGAACACTATTCACAAAATCATCTAACTGAAGAAATTTCCAAAAATGGTTTTGAAATTACACAGTTCAATGAGATTGGGAAAAATGTCTATTCTCCTTTGGCAGAATACTATCTCAATAATCGAGATGAACTACGTAAAAAAATCCTTACTAAATATTCATCATACGTTGAAAAAATTCTTTTTGAATCTATGAAAAAGATGCAATCTTCATCTGAAAAAGGCTTGATTGATTATCTGATGTTAAAATGTAAAAAATTGCCATTAGATTAGAATCTTCTTTAAATTATCTTACTGTATAATCTATCTATGAATATTTTTGTTTTAGACAATGATCCAAAATTATGTGCACAACAACACTTGGATAAACATGTAGTAAAAATGATTTTAGAATCTGCGCAGATGGTATGCACAACTCATCATATACATCCAAACAAAGACATCAAGTATGAAATTCCATATAGAAAATCTTTCGTTAATCATCCATGTACAAAATGGGTTAGATCGAGTATTTCAAACTATGAATGGCTTACAAATCTGACGAAAGAACTAAACAATGAATACCGATATAGATATGGCAAAAAAATCAATCACAAATCTTTTGATGTGATTAAAAATTTACCGTTACCGGATTTACCTGATATCGGTCTTACAAGTTGGGCTAGAGCGATGCCTGATGAATGTAAGATAGAGGGTGACGTGATTAAATCATATAGAAATTACTATCAACTGAGAAAACAAAAAATTATGAAATATACAAAACGCAAAATCCCTAGTTGGATAACTGTATGAAACTATAGAAAAATTAAACAAAAGAAGATGGTTTCATAATAACACGTAAAATGTAAACGGTTGGCACTAGTCTAATCTAGTGCATAACTATTAAATATTTGAATTCCGAAATTAATTCATGGGGGCATCATGTAAAGGAATATGCACGCCACACAGGGTGATCAAAGTTCCAAACTCTCAAAAATACCAATCCGGACTAAAACGTTGTAGTTGGTGTGAAGTATGGCTTAACACTGAATCAATTCGCTGCCATTGCTGCAAAATGATCTTGAGAACAAAATCTAGAAATAAAAAACGAGTGGCAGTAGATCAAACAACAACATCCGCCTCTGCATAAAATGAATTCCAATAATCAAACTAAGGAGATTTCAAAAAAATCGTCGAAAAAACCAGTCATAATAATTGGCGCTGGTGTCGGTGGTTTGTCAACAGCAATTCTTCTTGTCAACGACGGATTTTCTGTTTCTGTTTATGAAAAATCTGATCGTGTAGGTGGTCGAACCGCTTCCACGGAGTTTCGAAACCATATCTTAGATAATGGTTTTCATATAATGCCATTTTACAAAAAATCTGCCATCTATGAAATTCTCAAAGATATTAAAATAGAATCTAGATTGAAACTTGCAATCGTAGACAAAATTGCATTTTATGACAATGGATTCCATACATATCCAAAAGGAATTTGTGATATCCTCAAAATGTCATTAATTCCATTTAAAAGTCGAATCTCTTTGCTGAAAATTTTACTACCTATGGCATTTACTAGTATGGAAAAAGCAGAGCAATTGGACTCTGTACCTCTCACTCAAGTTACATCCAAACTTGATTTTCATTCAAAACAGTTTTTTGATGCTGTATGCATGCTCGCATTTGCTGACTCTCCTGAACATATTTCATTAGGTGAGTTTGCAAGAACTATAATTCGTGCTAATCCTTTCAAAGGTGGAACAAGTGAATTTGCTTATCCTGACATGGGTGGATATGACCGAATTAGTGAGGTTATGGCTAATTATGTGAAGGAAAATCATTCCCAAGTAAATCTGAGTCATTCCATCAAAAAGGTGATCATTCACGACAAAAAAGTTACCGGAATCGAACTATCTGATGGCAAAACTGTTGAAACTGACTGTGTAATCATTTCGTATCCTGCATACCATGCAATAAATCAGTTATTTGAATCTGGAATTTTTGATGATGATTTTATTATAAAAACAAACAGACTAAACAAAACCACATCTGTAGTGGAGGTTCATTTTGCATTATCAAAAAGGCTTGATGAACGTCAGGTGGTATTTCCAGTAGGTGAAAACTATGTTTCAAAAGGCATATTTTTTATTTCAAACATTACTCCCTCAGTATCTCCAAAAGGTGAGCATCTCATTATAGTTGGTACCCCTGTAAAGCCTGAAGAAACTGAAGATCCTGTAAGAATCAAAGAAATTGTTTCAAAAATGAAACAAGAATTATCTGAAATTTATCCTGACTTTGATGATTCTTTATTATGGGATAGACCTATGGCCTGGAAACTTGTAGAGGCAGTTGTTAAAGAACCAGGTTTGGTTTGGAAAAATAAAATGCCACATTCTGTATCTAATGTCGATGGATTATTTTTTGTAGGTGATTCTACTATTAGTTATGGTATTGGAACTGATTCTGCTGCACATAGTGCCGTTTTAGCACATCCATTAATAAAAAAACATCTCAAATCACTGTGATTGATTTTTTGCATAGTTGGCAAACTCGTCTAAGACTTTTTCCATACTTGACTGTATCTTACTTTTTGCAAATATTCCAAAAATCTTCAATCCACCAGATAATACAAAATCTACCTCGATTGTAACCTTGGTCTTTTCCTCTACTTTCTCATATCTTTCATCAAATACGGTTCCCTTTGCCTGTCCGTCAAGCATTTTAACAATATGTCTGTCTGGTTTCTCAACCACATGCTCAGTAGTTACGCTAACTGTTTTCCCTAAGAAACTAAGTGTCTCAAAGATCTTTGTTACATTCCCGTTTCTCTCAACTATTTTTAATTCCTTGAAATAATCTGGCAAGATTTCTGTAAACCTTTCATAACATGTACTAATTTCAAAGAACTTGTCTCTGTCAATGTCAACCTGCTTTACGAAAGAAAATTTTGGCATATCTTCTCAAATTATCTACTGAATTAAAGTTTGAATGTAATGTAGAAAAGTTAATGGTGGTAATGTCATCTAATTTCCTAGTGCCCATGGTGAGTACCTAACTTCATCATGCTTTATTAAAACTAAATCATGAATATGTTCATGAAGTTAGTTTTGGCAGGAATAGCATCTGTTTTGCTATTGGCAACAATGGTAACTAGTGTAGAAGCTGCAAATGTTCCTACTTGGGTAAAAAATAATGCTGAATGGTGGGCTGCAGGGCAAATCGATGATACCGCATTTGTATCTGGTGTTCAGTATATGGTTGAAAATGGAATAATCAATGTCCCCTCTACTACTAGAAGTTCAGGAGAATCTGATACTATTCCAAGTTGGGTAAAAAATAATGCAGGCTGGTGGGCTGATGGGACACTAACTGAAAATGAATTTGTAAATGCACTCCAATATTTGATAAAAATGGGAATCATGAAAGTTAGCGCAAGCGCTGTAAGTGACGATGGTGCTTCAAAATCACAATATCAAGAAGCACCTCAAGAAACATCTACACCAAAATTATCTGGAAATTCAACTTTAGATCAAAAATTAGCAGCATGTGAGGGTGGAGAAAATAAAAGAGAAGTTCGTGAATGTCAAAAAATAATCAAAGATGAATACAAACTAAATACATACATGAATGAAGGTGAGAAATACAAAGTTGGTAATGTTGCATATTATTACGTTACTGATTGGCAAGAGGAAACTCGAAAGGGAGTTAAACAATACAATAACATCGCATACACTGCAACCGGACAACCTCTCTTAAACTTACAAATATTAGTTCAAAATGTTGGTGGCTCAAATGAAACTCTAATGTGTACTAGTCCTTCTATTTGTAATTATTCTGTATGGGATGGAGGACACAAATGGGTAAATTCTGGGTCTGACTTTACATCTGGCAATGTAGTTCTAAAACCAGGACAGGCAAAATTTGTCAATGTCTTATGGGGACCTGCAATAGGTTATGGTAGTTATGAAAACTTTGAATACGATTCAAACAAGGATTATTACTTACGAATAGCAGAACCATTTGGCAAGCTTGATCTTCCATTGAATCTTGTTGTTGTTCCTTAATCTCTTTTTTTTGCCAATAAATTATGTTACAAATGCACAGATTGAGTCGAGATATTTCTCTGAAGATTTATGCGTTAAATGGTCAAATTTGGAGATAAAATTATGCAAAAAATCGTGTTTATAGCATTTTTTTGTTTACTAATGATTCCTGCATCTGCATTTGGACACAAATTAATCCCTACTGATGGAACTAACGTTAATTATGACTCTGCTTTAGAAATTCCCAATCCAGTAATATCTTGGGCAATGTATGAAGAACTACAAGACAAACCATTGTTTTACAAATTTGAGGCACAAAAAGGTGATAGATTATACAGCAGCATTGTTATTCCGAAACTTAAACCTCTAGAAGATTTTACGCCATCACTTGTGTTGATAGGACCTGCAACATTTCTAGAACTTGTTGATGAACTTCGTGTTTTGGATACAGACAAGAATTTTGATTATCATCTTCCAGAAGGATATGACGCATATGTCTTTGATTATGATGGACCTATCCCATCAAAAGAGTTCTATGAACCATTTGGGCAAATCACTTACTGGGAACGTCAAGAAATTGATCTAGAGATAGAAGCACCTGGTACATACTATATGGCAGTTTTTGATAAGAATGGATCCAGTGGAAAACTTGCAGTTGCTATTGGATACGTGGAGGATTTTTCTGGAGATGACTTTGTAACTGTACTGCCAAACGCATGGCTTGAGTCAAGATACTTCTCTGAAGATTTTACACCTCTTGTAATATTCATTGGAATAATATCTGGCATCTTTCTTTTAATTGGATTTTTAATATATAGAAAAATTAAACAATAATGAATATTATCTAGGGAAAACATGTTATAGTAGTGAATAAAAAATTCCAAAAAATGCTTGAACAAGCATCTGATCTTGCAGACGAAGAGGAATATGAGGAATCTATACTTCTTTATGATAAAGTTCTGGAATCTGATCCAAAAAATATTTCTGCCTTATTAGATAAAGCCGCAACCTTACAACGAATGGAAAAAAACTCACAATCTTTTCAAATCTATAATTCCATTTTAAAGGATGAGCCAAACAACTTAGATGCTTTAATTGGAAAAGGAACTTTACTGCATGCAAAATCAAAATTTTCTGATGCCATTGAATGTTATGATACAGCTCTAAAAATTAAACCCCATTTTGCAATGGCTCTTGCATGCAAAGGAATGTCTCTAGGTGAGATGGGTGAACTTGATTATGCTCTAACATGCTTCAAAAAAGCCCTTACAATTGACAAGGACTATGATTTGGCAAATATGGGTAAACAAAAAGCACTTGAATTATTAAAATCACAAAAATCTAAAAAATAGAGACATCGCCTGGGGCTGGTCCTCTCTTATCTCCATTTTCATGATATTCAAAAAAATCCTTATGCTTTTCTTCTTGATGTTTTCTTAGATTTTCATAGTCGTCAAATGTATTGTGACACAAAAAGCACTTTGGCTTATCCTCGTCAACTAATGGTAATACCATGCTAAAACTTAGCTTGCATTGTTTTATATTTTCATTGTTATCAAATTAATCATGTTAGAAGAATTGGTTGGAACTTCTACTGCAATTGAACATGCCATAAATGGTGAAGAATTGACATTTGATGACGGTATGGAAATACTAAATGATGATAATCTTCATGTAATTGGGGCTGCAGCTGATATAGTTAGAAAAAAACTTGTAGGTGATACTGTCTCTTTCGCGGCATCATATTACATGAATTACACAAATCTGTGTGCTGCAAGCTGTCAGATGTGTGCATTTTATCGTAAAGGTGGGGAAGAAGATGCTTACACACTTACTCCTGCTCAAATAGAAAAACGAGTTGCGGCTGCAAAAGATTTGGGTGCGACCGAAGTGCATATTGTAGGTGGATTTCATCCTGACTTACAACTTGATTATTATGAAGAGATGATGTCTGCAATAAAGCAAAAACATCCTGACATGACTATTAAGGCATTTACTGCAGCAGAAATTTTCTATCTATCAAAATTAACAAAAAATTCTATAACTGAAATTTTATCTAGATTAAAAGATGCAGGACTTGATTCAATGCCTGGCGGAGGGGCTGAATTGTTTCATCCTGATGTTCGCTCAAAAATCATTCGAGGAAAATGTACTGGACAAGAATGGCTTGATACAATTGAGACTGCACACAATCTTGGAATTAAAAGTAATGTTACAATGCTTTATGGTCATATAGAAAAACCAGAACATGTTGTTGATCATTTGATAAAGATTAGGGAATTACAAAAAAAGACTAAGGGATTCATCACTTTGATTCCCTTAAAGTTCAGTCTTGATAATACTGAACTTGAAAAAGAGCATCAAGTTACACATGAATCATCTTCCATTTACGATCTAAAAATTATTGCATTATCAAGATTAATGCTTGCACAAACGCTCAACAATATTTCTGTCTATTGGGTCGCCTATGGAACAAAACTTGCTCAAGTTGCATTGTCTCATGGAGGAAACGATTTGGTAGGTACCGCATTTTCTGAGGAAATTTATCGTGCAGCCGGCAAACCAACTAATTCTTCATTATTGGAATTGGCGACTCTTGCAAAAGAGATTGGCCGCACTCCTATTCAACGAAATACATTTTTTGAAAAACTTCAAACCTTTACTTAGTTGCAGGTTTTTTCTCTGTTTTCTTTGCACCGCCTTTTCTTTTCTTGCGTGCTCCAAAACTAATCAATACCAAAAGAAATCCAATTCCAACTAGGATACCAGCAAGTGTTGTAAAATCTTCATTTTCTCTTTCTTGAGTTAAAAATTCTAAAATCTCCTCATCAGTCATTCCTTCTCTACCGATTGGTGTCATATCTGTTAAAATTGCAGAAAGTGATATCCCGACAATAACCATTACTATGCCTCCTGCTAAAATTCTCTTATCTACTAACATAACATGATTTAGGGAATGTAGATTTAATATATAATTCTGAAAACCACTTTGTATGTCACAGCTTCCACATTTCACCAGTAAGGTATTTCTGGCTCCAATGGCAGGTGTTAGTGATCCTGCATTACGCATTATGTGCAAAAAAATGGGTGCAGGACTTGTTGTAACTGAATTGACTAGTGTAAATGCAATAGTTGCAAAGCATAAACAGCTAGAATCTCAATCAAAAAATATTACTGAATTTATAGAATTTTCTGAAAAAGAGCGCCCGCTCTCTATTCAATTGTTTGGCTCTGATATTCTTGCATTAGAAAAAGCTGCAAAAATTGTATCTCCCCATTTTGACATGATTGATTACAATATGGGATGTCCTGCACCTCACATTACCAAACAGATGGCTGGTGGTGCTTTACTACAAAACTCTGACCTTACGAGAGAAATATTTCGCACACTTGTAAACACAGTCAAAAAACCAATATCGCTAAAAATGCGAATGGGTGTAACTGAAGAAAATAAATCACTTTTCTTAGAAATCTCAAAGATTGCCGAACAAGAAGGAATTCAAATGATTACACTTCATCCTAGAACTGTGTCGCAGGGATACTCTGGACATTCAGACTGGGATATGATTAAAAAATTAAAACAAAACGTGTCGGTGCCTGTAGTTGGAAACGGCGACATCACATCTCCTGAAATTGCAAAAAAAGTTCTTGATTACACTGGCTGTGATTATATAATGATAGGACGAGGAGCAATGGGCAATCCTTTCATATTTGAACAAATTAACGACTATCTTGAATGTGGGACATACAAACATTATTCACTTACAGACAAACTAGAGGCATTTGTCACATATCTTGAATTGACATCTCAGTACAACATTAGATTTGCAAACATAAAACAACAAGCAATTCGATTTACAAAGGGAACTGTAGGTGGCGCTCAACTACGAAATAGGCTTAGCACTACAAAAAATATTGATGATCTAAAAGAACTGCTTATCCAAAAAGTGGCTGCTTAATTACTTGTATAAATCAAATTCTGGGCTTCTTTGTTGACTCTTAACTTCTGACATTACTGCCTTTACCACTTCGTTGTGATTGTAAGTCAAATGTCTGAGGAACTTTGCTGATACGTCTGCTCTTATATCATCGTCAGCAAAGAGCATCTCTTCAGATGATAATTCAGTCATCATTTCTTTGCATTCTATACAAGGGTCAAAATTCAAGAAAAGCTTCATGGATAATTTTCTTCCTTGTATAATAAATACTAGATGTTGATTTTACAGGCTCAGAATTCTTCGTCATCAATGAAAAGTCCCGAGTAATCATGTACTGAATCATTATTTTGAGTTGTTTTCATAATTGGTGTACGTATGTTTTGAATATAAGCACCATGAACAATTTATCTTTGTTCTATTTCTTACAATGGTTTTGAAATCTTTAGATCAAATTCTGGAACTAGGCCCTTTTGTTTTGCCATCTCAAACATCAGTTTAACTGCCTTTTCTCCTTGCTCACCCATGTCGACTGTCACTTTGTTGACATACATGAGAACAAATTTCTCAATCAACTCTCTTGATTTTCCTCTACTGTATTGCATAGCGTAATCAAGTGCATCTTTAATGTTATTTCTTGCAAATTTTATTGAATCTTGTAAATACAAATCAAATTTATGAATTACTTCATCGCCTAATGTCTCATTCATCACATTGACTCCTAATGGGACTGGCAATCCTCCTGACTCTTTATCCCACCATTCTCCAACATCCAGAATCTTCTGTATTCCTTCCTGTTCAAATGATAATTGTGTTTCATGAATTACCAATCCAACATCTACCTTGCCGTTTTTTACAGCCTCTGGAATGTCGCTAAAATTCATCACAACGTAATCAAACTTTCCAATCATTAATTGTAAGAGCAAAAATGCAGATGTCATCTCTCCTGGAATCGCAATCTTTGATTTTTTTATCTCATCAATTGTCATAG
>JABHJJ010000022.1 GCA_018691945.1 Candidatus Nitrosopelagicus sp.
ATTGCAATAATTGGAATGATTGGTTTTATGGAAATTGCAGTAATAATTGTAATAATAATTGCAGGAATTACTCTGGCTCAAAGAATTTTGGTTCTAGCAAAAAACCGTTAGTCTATCCACGAAGTTTTGTATGCTTGCGTCTCTGGTCTGCTGAACGAATTTTTAGAACTTTGAAGTGTATTGCACATGAAATACAATACCATTTTGTGACTTTTGGTGCCGCAATGTATGCCCCCTGTGCTCGTAATTCTTTAGCAAGTTGATGTTCTACTAAACTAAGTCGTGATGTTACTTTCTTTGCTTTATCTTTTGGAACGGTTCCTGCACAGTTAACACATTGAATTGTACCTGAGGATCCTTTTCCGCCCTTTCGTCTACCTCTACTTGCACGTTTTGATGGCATGCTCTAAATCCAAATCTTCGATATATAAATGCGTTATAATGAATTGAAAAAACAATTTAAAGTTCAACCCGAATTACGAATTATGAAAGGTTTGTGTGAAAATTGCCTTACATCTAACGTAGAGATTAATTTTGTTAAAGGAAAAACACTTTGCTTGGATTGTGCAAAAAAGGATTCAAATAAGTAGGTAAAAACACAATTTTGCTCATCATGAAAATTGGAATTTTTTCACATTGTACAATGGATGTAATTATTTATGAAAATGAACAATATGAGGCTGCAGGTGGTCCAGCTAGTTACTGTTCATACACTGTACGAAAACAAAAACATGATGTAAATTTATACACAAAATTTGGAGCAAACTATCCTCTGGAAGATTTTTTTAAAGAACACAATATCCTTCTTCATAATGCATTATCAACAAAAAGTACAACTAAATTCCGAATTGAATTAGATGGCTCTGATAGAAAGTTATTCCTAGAAAATATGTGTGAGAAAATAGATTTTATAGACAATGATGATGATGGAACAATAATAAGTCCTGTATTTGATGAAATTTCTTTAGAGACATATTCAAAAATCAAAGACTCTGGTAATTTTATATTTTTAGATCCTCAAGGATTTCTAAGACAAAAAAATTCTAATGATGAAGTTTCTTTTAAAAAAAATAATCTTGATCTAAAAAACATTGATGCAATTAAAATGAATCCTGATGAATTGCATGCATTGACTGGTCTAACTGGTACTGATGGCATAAAACAATTACAAAAACTTGGAATAGAATATGTACTTTATACAAATAAGCAAGAAATATCTCTACTTGTAAAAGATAAATTGTATACAATACACTTGCCAAAAATGACCTTGACTGACACTACAGGAGTTGGTGATATTTTTTGTTCTACATTTGTCTGCACGATGTTAAAAGAAAAAGATTTTCTATGGGCACTATCTTTTGCCGGTGGTGCAGCACAATCTGCCTTAGAATCAAAGGCATTTGGTCTTGAAAAAGTTCCAGAAAAAAGTGCACTAGAAAGTAATGGTTCCTATTTTTATAATATTGTAGATTTTAAGCAGATCTAACATATATTGTGTATAATGAAATAATCTATCTATGCACATTGGAATATTTGGAACTGGATTAACGGATTCATCAGAAAAGTCTCTAAAGAAAACTCTTGAGGAAAATAATATTCCATCATCAAAAATTGGAACAAAAACCAAGAGTAAAAAACCTGATTGTGTATTTGTTCTAGGTGGAGATAAGGGAGTACGAAACTATTTTCATAGAACATTTGATTCTTCAATTCCTGTATTAGGAATTAATGAATCTGAATCTGATGGATTTTTATCACAAATTGATTTGAAACAACTTCCATCATTAATCTCGCGCATAAAAAAAATGGATTTTGAGACGGAGCAAGTAACTCGATTGGGAGTAAAAATTGATGGTAAGAATGTTTATCCTGTACTTAATGATGTTGCTGTCTTTTCTTCTAGAAGTGCTATGTTAATGGAACATACTTTGAGAGTTAATGGTGATGAAGTATGGCACGACAGTAGTGACGGAATAATTATCTCCACTCCTATTGGGTCCTCTGCATATTCAATGTCTGCAGGCGGTCCAATGATTTTTCAAGACTCAGATGTATTTGGAATTATTTCTGTAAACTCTCTAGATATAACGAGACGTCCATTGATTGTATCCAATACAAGTGTAATAGAAGTTGATGAAATTTCATCTAGACTATACTGTGAAGTGGTATTGGATGGACTGGATCGTTATAAAGTAAAAAATTCTGTTGAAGCGACAAATTATGTGCCTTCTGCAAAGATCATTCGTCTAAAAAAAGATACAACTGCAATATCTGCCATTGCCAAAAAAGTAAAGCTTGCTGAAGAACTATTCAATATGCCTCCAAGCTCAAAATTACTTCTCAAAATACTAGAATATGAAGGATCGATGAGTCAGAAAGAATTGGTGAAAAAAACAATGCTTCCAGATAGAACTGTACGTCTTGCCATGAGCCATCTTCTAGAAAAAGGCTATGCAAAAAAGAAAATTTCCATTAGAGACTCACGTCAGAAAATTTATGAAATTTCAAAATTGATTAATTCTGATTTGCAGCAGTAGTGAATGCCTTAAACACTTGTTCTGGATAACCAGGCCTGCTGTTAAATTCTGGATGAAATTGAACCCCTACAAAAAATTTATGTGAAGGAATTTCTAAAATCTCCATTCTTCTTCCATTGTCACTTTCACCTGAAAAAATCATTCCATTTTCTGCAAATTCATCTAGATACTTTGTATTGAATTCATATCTGTGTCTATGTCTCTTTGAAATCCTTTCTTGCCCATAAATTTTATTTGCTAGGGTATTTGGTTTGACATTGATCTCGTTTGCTCCTAATCTTAAAGATCCTCCCATATCTGTAACGTCGTCTTGTTCTGGAAGTAAATCTATTATTGGGTTGCTAGTTTTTTCTTCAATTTCTGTTGAATTTGCATCTGAATAATTACAAACATTTCTTGCAAATGATACTGCAGCCAATTGAAATCCAAAACAAATTCCTAGGTATGGAATATTATTCTCCCTAGCAAAATTTGAGGTGTTTATTATTCCCTCCGAACCTCTAGTTCCAAATCCTCCAGGAACTAATATCCCGTTATACTTTGATAATGTATCTACATTTCCATTAATATTTTCTGAATCAATCCAGTCAATTGTGATCTTTTTTCCAATTACAGCTGCTGCATGTTTTAATGCATGATTAACACTGACGTAACTATCTGCTAATGTTACATATTTTCCCACCATTGCAATATTGATTGGGGGTCCTTCATTCTGTAGTGAATTTACTATTTTATTCCATGTATCCCAATTTTGTGACGCATTAACGTATCCAATTTTATTAAATTTCTTAAAAATAACATCAACCAGTCCTTGTTCGTATAAAATTTCTGGAACTTGAAAAATTGAATCAACGTCATGACATGAAAGCACATCATTATTTGTTACATTTGTAAACATTGAAATTTTATTTCTTGTTTTATCTTGTAGTGGCATGGAACATCTTACACATAACAAATCTGGCTGAATTCCAATTCTTCTCAACTCCTGAACACTATGCTGTGTGGGTTTAGTTTTTTGCTCTCCCACCACCTCTAAAGATGGAGCTAATGTCACATGAACAAAAATTACGTTTTCGGAACCTTCTTCAACTCTAATTTGTCTTAACGCCTCTAAAAATGGCAAACTTTCAATATCTCCAACGGTTCCGCCACATTCTACTACAAGTATTTCTAATTCTTCATCCGTAGCAATTTTTTTAATTCTATTTTTTATCTCATCTGTCACATGTGGTATTATCTGAACACATGCTCCCAAGTATTCTCCTTTTCGTTCTGATTCTATGACACTTGAATAAATTTGAGCAGTTGTAATGTTATGAGATTTTGGTATATCCTGATTAAGAAATCGTTCATAATTTCCTATATCCATGTCACATTCACCTCCATCATTTGTCACGAAGACTTCCCCATGTGCAATTGGATTCATTGTTCCTGCATCATAATTCAGGTATGGATCAATTTTGACACAAGAAACTTTCTGATCTGATAATTGTAATAATTTACAAATTGAAGATGAAACTACGCCTTTGCCTAATCCAGACATAACTCCGCCTGTAACAAAAATAAACTTTGTCTGCATTTTAATTCTATAAACTTCTTATTTTTATTCTATTCGCTTATCTTGTTTCTTTCTTTAGTCTTTTTGTAAATACTTCAATTCGGCTGTGAATCTTATTTGCAGGCGTGTTTTCCATGATCTTTATGTTCGCACTTCCAACAATTACTGCATTTGCACCATATGAAACATACTTTTGAACATCTTTTTCAGTAGATACTCCAAATCCTACTCCTACGGGGATCTTCCCATTTGCAGCTCTTTTTGTATTTTTTAGTGCATCAATTGTATACTTGTGAATTTTAGTTTGAACTCCTGTTGTACCAAAAACTGCAACCATGTACAGAAATCCTGATGTTGATTTGATAATTTTTTTCAGTCGATTATTTTCTGTATTTGGGGATACAAGAAATATTGTATCCATATGATTTTTCTTTGCTGCCTTGACATATTCATATGATTCTTCTATTGCCATGTCCGGTAAAATCAGTCCGTCTATACCTGCTTCTTTTGCACGTGAAATGAATTTTTGATATGTTTGATTATACAAGATGTTTGTATATGTCATTAACACTAATGGAATCTCTGACTCTTTTCGAATTTTTTTTACAATTGCAAAAAAATCATCAATCTTTGTTCCATTATTCAATGATTCTGTACTTGCCATCTGAATTGTTGGCCCATCTGCAATTGGGTCTGAAAATGGAAATCCTAA
>JABHJJ010000184.1 GCA_018691945.1 Candidatus Nitrosopelagicus sp.
CAGGTGGAATTATTTTCTATTCTGGAGATAAATTAGATATTGGAAACAACATGATTCTTGCTTCACAAAAGGCTACTAATCTCTTCAACGTTGAAATTACAGACAATAATGCAAATCTTGAAAGGTTATTGAGTGGAGTAGGTAGGATTAGGGATGTAGCACAAGGTCCTGATGGCTACATATACATCATAACAACAAATACTGATGGAAAAGCATTTCCGGCACCAGATGATGATAAATTACTGAGGATATTGAAATGACATGACTGATTCATCAATCCCGAAATTCTTTGAAAAATCACATGAGGAAAAACTAGACATAATTTGTAATTTTTCTGACCTAACTGATGATGAGGTAAACCATCTAAAAAATGCAACAGGTGGAATAGACTTTGAACATGCAGATAAGATGATTGAAAATGCAATTGGAACATTTTCCCTTCCACTTGGAATTGCAACAAATTTTAAAATCAATAATAAAGATTATCTTGTTCCTATGGTTATCGAAGAACCATCTGTAATTGCAGCAGCATCAAAAGCTGCAAAAATTGCCAGAGTTCATGGTGGTTTTACTGCAACTGTAGAAGGAAATATCAGTATTGGGCAAGTTCAGGTCTTAGATGTAAATATACAAAAATCAATTTCTGCTATAAATTCTAATTCAAATGAAATTATTGAATTAGCAAACTCTGCTAGTAAAACATTACCAAAACTGGGAAAAGGTGCAAAACAAATTCATTGTAAAGAGATCAAGACGTCTACATCCTCAATGCTAATTGTAGAATTGATGATTGATGTAGGTGATGCAATGGGCGCAAATGTTACAAATACAATGTGTGAAACTGTAGCCCCATTAATAGAAAAAATCACTGGCGGTAAAACATTATTGAGAATTCTTTCCAACTATTCAACAAAACGAATGGTTTCTGTTTCAGGTACATTTGATAAAGAAGCAGTTGGTGGAGAACAAGTTGTAAATGACATAATTTCTGCGTTTGAATTTGCTGACAATGATGTGTATCGTGCTGTAACTCATAACAAAGGCGTAATGAATGGAACAATTTCAGTTGCAAATGCAACTGGACAAGATAGTAGAGCTATAGAAGCAGCAGCTCACGCATATGCATCCAGTACTGGAAAATATCGTTCATTAACTAAATGGAAAAAAGATAATTCAGGAAATCTGGTTGGCAAATTTGAGATTCCGTTATCTGTTGGAATTGTTGGAGGCGTTACAAATAATCATCCTATAGCAAAAATCTGTACTAAAATTCTAAAATTAACAAATGTCCAAGATCTAGCTTGTATAATGGCTGCGACTGGTCTGGCACAGAATTTTGCTGCAATGCGTGCTCTGGTTACTGAAGGAATACAAAAGGGACACATGAAATTACATGCTAGAAAGCAGGCAAGTAATTCCTAACAATATACACAAAGAAAATTTTCTACGTGTTTTAACCACACATTATATTACGTATAGTTGTTCGTATAGAAATGTCCAAAGTAAAATTCGCAATCCCAAAAGGTAGTCTAGAAGAAGCTACTTTCAAGCTTCTTGAAAACTCGTGGACCAAGGTTAGTCGAAAAAGTAGAACTTATCGAGTTTTTCTAGATGATCCTGAAATTATGGTTAAAATGCTTAGACCACAAGAGATCCCTAATTTGGTTGCTGATGGATTGTATGATGTAGGTATTACTGGCAAAGATTGGATTAATGAAACAAAATCAGATGTTGATCCATTACTCGATCTTGAATATGGAAAAATAAAATTAGTAATTGCAATTCCTGATACATTAAGATTCAAAAATTTTGATCAAATGATTGCGGAATATGCCAAAAAGAAAAAAATTCTTCGTTTATCTTCTGAATATTTGACAAATGCTTCAAAATTTATCAAGAGTTGTAAATCATACAAAAAAGCATTTGGAAATAAAGATCCAATGATCATCACTCCTTGGTTGAGAGTTGGAACTAACAAAAATGTCCAAATTCACTTATCATTTGGTGCTACAGAAGCAAAGCCTCCAGAAGATGTAGATGCAATCATGGATGTTACGGAAACTGGAACAACTTTGAAACAAAATGGACTTAAAATTATAGATACTGTAATGATGTCTAGTGCACATTTGATTGCAAACAAACAATCTCTAAAAGATAAAAATAAACGTGAAAAAATCTTTGATATTGTAACTTTAATCAGTGGTGCTGTACAAGGAAAAAAATATTTACACTTGTATCTTAACATTAAAGAAAATAGCTTGAATAAA
>JABHJJ010000185.1 GCA_018691945.1 Candidatus Nitrosopelagicus sp.
AGAAGATAAGCGAACTATTTATTGCGATCGGTTTTCTAGATATTACTTCATGAATGAACAATATGACAATATGTTTGACTATTACAAACATACATCGATGTTTTGGAATGACATGATATCGATGATGTCATCAAAACCGGCATCACTAACTGCAGTGGGGCCACTTAGAAATTTTACAGAAAATATAAAAAAAATTTCTCAGGAATTGATAGAGGCTAATCAGGAGATTGTAGATTTCAACACATTTCTCATGGAATACTATAAACAACTTGGAGAGACATGGACAAATTCACAGAAAAAAGTTATGTCAAAAATTTCAGAGATTCCACAAGATTCAGAATCAATGGAAGCGTACAAGAGAATCTGGATCGATATGTTTGAGAATGATTTTACACAGTTATTTGATACATCTAGTTTTTCAGAAAATTACAATAAACTTGTATCAACAGAGATGCAATTGCTCAAAAGATGGAATACAATTATGGATGTAATGCTTAAATCCGCAAATATGCCAACCAAAGAAGAAATTGATGAGATTTATCAAGAATTATTCAAACTAAAAAAGCAGTTCAAAAAAATAGATTCTTCAAAAAAGAATAGGGATAGAAAGAATGGCGCTACAAAATAACATAAATGAGACAATCATAGGAGATTTTCTAAATTTTAATAGGAATATTGCAGAGATTCCATCAAAAGTTTCAGTCCCACATGAGGTAAAGATGGATACATGTGAATACGACGTTGTTTATGAAGAAGATCGAATCAGAATGCTCCATTACAAGCCTCTCACATCAAAGCAGATTAGCACACCATTAGTAATTTCATATGCAATCGTGAATAGGTACCACATCTTCGATATTGATCCTAAGAAAAGTTGGATTCGAAACTTACTGGATAGTGGAATTGATGTCTACATGATTGATTGGGGAACACCGACCAAGATGGATAAATTTTTAGGATTTGATGAATATGTAAACGACTATCTTGACAACTGTATCGAAGATGTATGTGACCGTTCAAGTGTAGACAAAGTTTCATTGCAAGGATATTGTACTGGCGGTACACTTGCAACAGTTTATTCTGCATTACATCCAGAGAAAGTAAAGAATTTGATTGCAACAGCTCCAATCATTGATGGTTGGAAAGACACCACAGTTGTTAGCAATATTGCAAAAAAATTCGACGTCGACAAAATGGTAGAGGTTGTAGGCAATATGCCACCAGAATTTATCTACTATTGTTTTTCAATTTTAAAACCATTTGAGCAGGGAATTGAGAAATATTTGAAATTTTTCCAAAATTTAGATAATGAAAAATTTGTGAATAGTTTCCTAAAAATTGAGAAATGGCTTGCAGAGACACCTCCAATTCCAGGAGAATTATTCAAACAGTGGATTAAAGGAATTTACCAAGAGAATCTTCTTGCGCAAGATAAAATGTTTGTAGGAAACCAACATGTATCTCTTAAGAATATTACAATGCCAGTATTTACACAAGTTGCAGTTGGAGATCATTTAGTGTCCCCAGAATGTAGTATGCCACTGCATTATGCAGTTGGAGCAGAGGACAAAAATTTAGAGATTTATCCTACAGGTCATGTTGGAATGATTGCTAGTTCCTATAGTCAAAAGAATGTTTTGCCAACATTAACTAAATGGATTAAATCAAGATCAGATTAGAATTTAAAATTAGTTTGAGCCCATTCTACTTGGTTCACCAGTTTTTGTTTTTGTAAAATGATCAAGTGCTTCAGCATCATCAGGTACCTGAAGAACAGATTTTTGGACTTCCAAGTTTTTTTGGAGGGATTCAACTTTTCCAGATAGAGCAGTCAAACAATCAATCATCTTTTGTGAATCATGATTTGCAATATCTTCTTTACAGTTGAAACATGTTGATGTCATGATTATACAAGTTTCTCATGCAATATTAACTTACAAATCTATAAAGTCATGGATTATTTGGCTTTTAATAACATAGAGTTAAGACTCGTAATAAAATAGAAAAAAAGGAGATTCACACTTAGTTTCTTGCTGGTGTGAATGCAGATGCCCAAGATTGCATTACATTGTTAGTTAAATCACCAAATGCTTTTGCGTTGTTTGTGTATGTCTTAACATTTTGACGTGCTGCATCAACTGCTGCGAGTGCCATTTTGTTTTGGACATCAAAAGATTTGACTACTTGTTCACTTGTTTCATGAACTGCTTTCAATGTTGCTTCTGGAACTTTGGTATTGATTCCTGCTTTGGTTGCAAATTTTCTTTGAAACTCAATTGTGGATTCAATAGCATTGTCACATGCTTGGAGGTATTCTTGTTGTAAACTGGTGACAGATTGGTGATAACTTGGAATTGATTTCTCAACTGCGTCAAAATATTTGTCGCTTGTTTGTTTCCAACTTGAAAAAACGTCTTTTGTAGATGTGTTTTCATGGTTACCGTGGTTACCTGTGTTACCAGATTTTACGTTGTTTTGATTACTCATGAATGTATTCTATTGGCATTGATATATATATCTATTGGTAATGATTACCATTCACAACCATTCATAGAGATTAATCACTCTTAGATTTGATAGGAGTGATTATTATTTGAACCAAATCTCCTTCTTCAATTCCAAGAGCATCACGCTCTGCTTCAGGAATAGAAATTCTGCCATTACTTCCAACAGTAGTTTTGAATGCACCCCATAACAGAAAATTTGGCATCATGTTTTGCATGTTAGTAAATGGGTTTTGCATATTAGGCTGGGATTGATTCATGCTCATGAAATTTGTTTGAGCATTTGACATATTATCAAGCCATTGCTTATACATCTCAGAAGGGTCAAATTGGTTTTTTTTGCCTGTCATAGGATATCAATGGAAATAAGCATAAATAAATGATCGTTATTTGAGAAAATCAGACACAATTTTGTAGAATTTGTCAGGAGACTCGACATAAGGCGTATGACCACAGTTTTCCATCTTAACAAATCTACAGTCATCAATTCCAGAAACAAAAGACCGGGCATATTTTACCGGAATTACAGGATCATTTTCACCCCATACTATTAGAGTAGGAGATTTTATCGAGACCAATTTTTCAGAGATTATTTCAGAGTCTTTTAGACCTAGGAGAGTGGACATGAAAGCCATCTTCGCATTTGGGAGCTTCATTCTCATGACAAATCCCTTTATGGTTTTTTTATCTATATTCTTATTTCCAGACATCATTTGAAATGCATTAGATGCACTGTTGTCACTTGGGTATAATGCAGCCATGACATATGCATCCAAAGCAGGAGTCGAGTGTTTCATGATTCCAGATGGTGAAACCAAGACTAGTTTTTCAACTGAGTCAGTGTTTTGGCATGTAAATTCGGCTCCAATTTGTCCACCAAGAGAGGAGCCGATGATACTTAAATTATCAATTTCAAGTTTTTGGAGAAAATCATGGATGAATGTTGAAAAATAGTCAGTTGTATAATCAACCATAGGTTTGTCACTCTGACCAAATCCAATCAGATCAGGTACAATTACTCGATGGGTTTTTGTAAACTGTGGGATTACAGACTCCCACCTTTCAGCAGAAGCACCCAAACCATGAATTAATAGTAGGTTTTTTTTAGAATTTCCTTCCTCAGCATATCTGATCGTATTGCCGTTGAGAGTGATCACTTTTTTGTTCAATACTAATCTTCCACAATCATTGAATAAAAGGTATGGTTAGTTTTAGAATTATGATCACCAGACATCATCCACTTCATCTAATTCCTTAAAGTCACTACTTGTTTTTTTCATGGTTTTAAGTCTAGATATGTCACGCTTAAAGAATAGATCAAGATTCCAATCAATCCATATGCGGAGCCGTTTATCCCATCCACGAATCTTTGAGAGATATAGATTACGCCACAAAGTAAAGGCTAGAAATCCAGATACATGTATTCCAAAGAAAGATGCAATTCCAGTACGTTTTCCAATTATGGCACTCTGACCTTTCCAGGAATAATCAAATGAAGTCATTTCTTGTCCGCCAAGTAATCTCATCAAATTGTGTGCGGCAGTTTTTGCGTGTGCCTCCGCAACTTGCGCAGTGGGAGGAAATTTCTTTTTTATAATTTCTGGATCTATTACAGCACAATCACCAATTGCAAAAACATCCGGAAATTCAGGAATTTGTAAAAATTCATTTACATGGATTCTTCCTTTTGGAGTTGGAAATAATGAATCTCGTAGTATCTCATTTGTCCCAATTCCTGCAGTCCAAATTACAGTGTTCGAGTCAAGAGAGTCAATCTTTTGTACATCATAATTAGGGTGCTTGTGATCAGAGTTAGTCACAAGTATGGTGTTTGATTTTGATGTGCTTTTGAGGGTCAGTTCTTTTCCATCATATGAAGTAACAGCTGCGTTAAGAAAAATAGTAATTCCTCGGTCCACGAGTTTGTTTTTTGCAAAAGCAGCAAGTTTTGGAGAGAATCCAATTAGGATTTTAGGAGTGGCTTCAATCAAAGATATTTTTACATTATGCCGATTAATGGTTGGATAGTATTCTGCAATATCTGCAATAAAGTCATTAATTTCACCTGCAGTTTCCACTCCAGCAAATCCACCACCAACTACAGCTACATGTAATAGATTTTTTCTTAGAATAGGGTCGGTCTCGTTTTCAGCTTGCTCCATCAAATCAATAATACGATTACGTAAAAGAATTGCATCATTAATGGTTGTCATCGTATATGCATTTTGTTCTACATCTTTCATTCCAAAGAAGTTAGGTTTACTTCCCAATGCAACGACGAGATAATCATAGTGAATTCGTTTGCCTCTTTTTTCATGAGTTCCATAAAGTGAGACAATTTTTTGTTGAGGATCAATTGTTTTAATTTTATCTTCATAGAATTTTGTTTTTTTTATCAATGTGCGAATTGGAGTTACAATGTGTCTAGTTTCAATTGTGCCAGATGCAACTTGAGGTAACATGGGAGTGAACAGTACAAAGTTATCTTCACTAACAAGAACAATCTCAACGTCAGAGTCATTTTGAAAATAAGACTCGAGTTGTAGACAACATTCCGTACCTGCAAACCCTCCACCTAAGATTAGAATTCTAGTCATAAAATGTGATTTATGTTCCGAATTAATAACGTATAGTAAAAAAAAGCATAAGAATATCTAGTCAAAGCGTTTTTTCAAAATAGCATGATCACTCCTGGACGTACCGTCAAAGATGTTGAAATTACTAATAATTCTAATGTAGATCATATATTCAAGGAATTATTAGAAAAACTAGAAAAGTAACAAGAACTCAGAGTTTAACATGTTACCATCAATTGAGAGTATTAAACAACAGCGATTAAAAATCAATATGACACAAAAAGAACTTGCCAGTTTAGTAGGTGTCAGCACATCAATGATTAATCAAATAGAATCTGGTCGAAGTGCTCCAAGTTATAATACTGCTAAGAAAGTTTTTGAGGTTTTGGCAACTAAAGAAAGTGAAACCTCAACTCATAATGCAGGACAATTATGTAGTAGAGATATCGTAAAGCTCAAACCATCTAACACATTACATGAAGCAATAAAAAAAATGCATAATGCGTCAATTAGTCAAATACCAATATTTGATGGTTCTGTGCCAGTAGGAGTAATTTCAGATTCAGGGATTGTAGGACACTATGAAAATGGAAATATAGAGATTGCGAAAAAGATCAAAGTTGAAGATATAATGGAACCTACCCCACCAGTAGTAGATGTTGATACACCGGCAAGTACTCTTGCACCACTAATAAAATATTCAAAGTGTATTCTTGTTAGAAAAGGCTCAAAAATTTTTGGCATTATTACAGCATCAGACACATTGAAAATGATGGAATAGACTAAAGATGATCAGGTAAGATTTCTTTCCGAATTATTTTTAAAATTTGATAAATTGTGGTTTTTTGTTCTTCTGAAGAATTTCCTAAAATTCTAATTGAGACACCAAGATCATTTGGCAAAATACTAGACCCGCCCAATATACCTTGAATATTAGAGAACATTTCGTTGATCAAATTATTAATTTTTGTAACATGTTTTTTTGTCAATACATATACAGATGTAAGAATTGTTTTATCATCAAACATTGCAAGAGATTGGATTTTTTGTGATTTTGGCATTAAAAGTGATGAATCTCTAAATTGTATTTTTTGATTAAGACTTCCTTCAGTTTTTAAATAACATATATCAAAATCAAACATCTCTCCCATTGCAATTCTTCCGGGCACGATTGTTTCAGAATACACAGCAGTAGATGAATCATCAATGTCAAGATTTGTTTTTTGATAAAATCTTGAATCTTTATACGGAATAATTTGCTCAGGAATAAATTCCAGATATGAATTATTTTTTAAACTAAGAGTGACCATGTGGGTTGCATAGTTTGATTCCATTTTGTAAATTCTAGTTGCACCCTGTGTTGTAATATGGGATATAGCATTATTTTTTAGCTCAACATCCATCCTATAACGATCTCCTTGTAAAATTCCACCGGAAGGAGATAGAACAAATACGTGAGCCATTGAAGGATAATCCAAATCATAATGCAGCGCCTTTTGCACATATAATGGAACTTGAGTTCTTTTACGTGTAATGATGGTTTTTTGTTTATCAGAATCATTTTGTAACTCTAATTGCAGATAACCAATCTTTCCAGATTTACCCACATTCATTTGTGCAACATCACCATCGTATTGTGAAATTTCTTGTGGAATATCAGAAGGAGTGCAGTGTTCTAGACTCATGAGTTCACCTGCGTAATCATATTTTTTGGAGGTTCATCAAATAAGACATCATGAATTATGTGTTGAGATACCTGTTCAACACCTTGATCAGTCTTACAATTTACCAAGACATACGGCTTATTTTTTCTAACAATTTTTGCATCACGTTCCATCACATTTAGATCAGCGCCAATTGATGATGCAAGATCAATTTTGTTAATTACTAAAAGATCACTTGTTTCAATTCCAAGTCCACCTTTTCTAGGATATTTGTCGCCACCAGAGACATCTACAATGTAAATTGTATAATCTGCAAGGGCAGGACTAAAGGTAGTAGTAACATTATCCCCACCACTTTCAATAATTATTAAATCCAAGTCGTCATATTTTACTTCAATTTCTTCAATTACTGCAAGATTAATTGATGGATCCTCTCTTACGGCAGTATGAGGGCACCCACCAGTTGCAAGACCAATCACCATATTTTCAGGAAGCAGCCCCTGATCTGTGGCTAAATTTTTTCGAATTCTATCAGCATCCTCTTTTGAAATTACATCATTTGATATTATGCATACACGATAGTTTTTTTTCGCAAGAAATGGAACAACTCTTTCAATTAACATACTTTTGCCAGCACCCACGGGACCACCAATACCTACACGAAGAATTCTAGTCATAACCAAAAAATTTCTCTTTATGTAATAAACATTTTAGAAAATTTCTTTTCATGAGTCATTTGGATAAGGTCATACTGTGGAGAAAATTGCCAACAGTCATCAATTTTTGTATCAATGAATTTTTCTAAAGTTTGATGAATTTTTGGTTTGATTTTGTGTAGAAGTTTTTGACTTTGTATATGATCAATCATTCCCAGTCTTAATGCAGCACCAGTAACACTAACACAAAAACCATACATCATCATCTGTTTTGCCTGTTCTTTTTTTATACCCATTACAAAACTACACACACCTGCAACAACAGGATGGGTTCCAGGCGCATCATTTTTAGATATTTTTTCAGAATATGATTTTAAAAAATTATTAGATGATATGGCTGCAATACATTTTATCATTTGTGAGCCCGCCCTACATGATGCCGCACGAGATTCCTGGATTAGTTTCATTGAATAAAGAACATCATCACACCTGATTATTCCAGATATATCTTCATTTTTAGCACAATCATATGCATTTGATAATGCCACAGAATCAGCAGGACCAAGTTGTTGTTCTAATGTAACTTCAAGAAAATCATAAACATCACCTTCAGATGACACACGTTTTTCATCAAATATTGTTTCAAGTCCATTTGACATAGTATAAAGACCAGAAGGAAAAAATGAATCCGAAAGCTGCATCAATGTGAGCTCAGACAAATCAGTGTTCATGAACATTCATCCCTTGATTTGGCACAAAAATTTTATCTTCAACAGTCATTGAAATGTGATGAAGAATTTCAGAAAATAATTTCTCAAATAACTCTACTTCATTTTCATCATGAATTGGAAATAATACAGAACCATTAGATGCAATGGATAATGGGCGATGTCTATTTCCTATGATATGCCCAAGTTGTACACGTATAGAAGAAGAGTGATCATCATCATTTACTTTAACGGATATTATTTTTTCAGGTAATTGATGAATCATAATTAAATTAGAATCAATTTCCAATACATCCCCATTATGCAAAGTTATTCCAGGTTCAAGAGATAGTCCAATTTCAGTCCCATCATCTGTTTCTGTACGTAACCTAGATTTTTCCATATCGCTTCGAGATAGAAAGAGTTGTTTTATAGTGTGATTTTGTGTTGCAGTTTCAATTTTTTCTTTAATATTACTTCCATGGTACGCATTGCCTAAAATCGAATTAATCAACAACATATGGGTCATTGAAATTTGCCAAAGTTAAATTTTTAGACGTTTCTAATTTTTAAATACACCAGAAATAAAAATTATTTATGTTTTTAACACCACGAGAGATTGATAAATTACAAATTTTTACTGCGGCGCAGGTAGCAATAAGAAGAAAGGAAAGAGGATTGAAATTAAACCACCCAGAATCTATAGCCATTATAGCAGACCATATTTTAGAAGGTGCAAGAGATGGAAAATCAGTTTCAGAACTAATGAGTTCGGGGAAAAATGTATTAAAAAAAGAGGATGTGTTACCAGGAGTCATAGATATTATTCATACAATTCAAGTTGAAGCCACATTTAATGACGGAACAAAGCTCGTGACCATTCACGACCCCATAGTGTGATAGATATGATATCCAGATGGCGTTCCAGAGTACCACATATTGGAGAGTACATGCCTGCAGAAGGAGACATAATTGCCAATGAATCGAAAAAGACATTCAAACTGAATGTTTCAAACACTGGAGATAGACCAATACAGGTTGGATCTCATACACATTTTGCTGAAGCAAACAAGGCATTAGAATTTGACAGAGAAAAAGCACTTGGATTTCATCTTAACATTTCTTCGGGTACATCAATTAGATTTGAACCTGGAGAATCAAAACATGTAGAAGTTGTAGAATTTGGCGGGAAGAAAACAATATTTGGATTTAGCGGACTTGTAAGTGGAGATTTAGAAACAAAACGAGAAGATGCAAAAAAGAATATTCACGAGAAAGGTTTCAAGAATGTGTTAGAAAATATAGAAAATGAATCAAGTTCACTTGAGATTCCACGAAGTAGATATGTAGAATTATTTGGACCTACAACAGGAGATAGGGTCAGATTAGCAGATACAGATTTGGTGATGGAGATTGAAAAAGATCTTATCAAATATGGAGATGAGTTAGTATTTGGTGGAGGAAAAAGTGCAAGAGACGGGCTTGGACAAGCAAGTGGTGTCTTACGCGAAGACTCTGCAGATTTGGTAATCACTAATGCAATGATCATTGATCCAAAACTTGGAATAATTAAAGCTGACATTGGAATTAAGGACGGAAAAATTCTTGGAGTTGGTAATGCAGGCAACCCAGATGTAATGGATGACATCGATATTGTAGTTTCATCCAATACAGAAATTATTTCAGGAGAACATACAATTTGTACACCAGGTACAATAGATAGCCATATCCACTTTATATCACCTCA
>JABHJJ010000186.1 GCA_018691945.1 Candidatus Nitrosopelagicus sp.
AATAGGTATGGCGATTGGTTCATCATTAACTGGTGTACGTTCTGCAACATGTACTTCTGGACCTGGTTTTGTATTGATGGCTGAATGTTTGAGCTGGGCTGGAATTAATGAAGTTCCAGTTGTTATTACATTTTATCAAAGAAGTGGACCATCAACAGGTTTGCCCACGCGTCACGGTCAAGATGATCTACTATGTGCAATTAATTCAGGTGTTGGAGAATTCCCTAGAATTGTTTATGCATCTGGTAATGTTTCAGATAGTTTCTATGACACAACTCAAGTGTTTAATTACGCTGATATTTTCCAAATCCCTGTTATACATATGTTAGACAAATTCATTGCTAGTTCTGTTACTACTTGCCAAAGATTTGATGAGACTAAAGTCAATATTGATAGAGGAAAATTGTTAGAGGAAATCCCTTCAGATAATTATAGAAGATTTGCACACACTGAAGATGGAATCTCTCCAAGATCAAAATTGGGTTTGGAAAATGGAATATTTTGGAATACTGGTGATGAAAGTGACATACAAGGTCACATATCTGAAGATCCAGTAAACCGTATACAGATGATGGATAAAAGGCAATCACGTTTAGATTACATACTTGAAAAAATTCCTGAATCTGAACAAATTGTAAAACATTCTGAAGGTGATTTTTGTATTGTTTCTTGGGGTTCAACCCAAGGTCCAATTTTAGATACAATTGAAATGTTAAAAAATGAAGGAATCAATATTGGATTTGTTGAAATAAAATTATTACACCCATTTCCAAAAGAACTCTTAAAAAAATCACTTTCTAATTCCAAAACTATTATTGATGTTGAAGCTAACTATACTGGTCAACTGGGATCATTAATTAGGCAAAATTTAGAAAAAGATCCTAATTATTATATTCTAAAATTTACAGGAAGACCAATGACTTGTACTGAATTATACGATACACTAAAAAAAATTATTAACAACAATGCAGAAAAAAGGGAGGTTTTAACATATGGCGCTTAAGATAGGAGATTACAAAACAGATGTACATAATGATTGGTGTCCTGGATGTGGAGACTTTGGAATTGTAAATGCAATTCAAATGGCATTAGCAGAAATGGAAATTCCTCGACATCAATCTGCAATATTTTCTGGTATTGGATGCTCTGGAAAAACATCACATTTCATTAATGTATTTGGTGTTCACACATTGCATGGGCGTGTTCTAACTTTTGCTCAAGGTGCAAAAATATCAAATCCAAATCTGGAAATTATTGCTGTTGGTGGTGATGGTGATGGTCTTGGAATAGGTGCAGGTCATTTTGTTGCTGCTGGTAGACGTAATGTAAACATGACATACATAATTTTTGATAATGCAGTATATGGATTAACTAAAGGTCAAGCATCACCTACTCTGAAATTAGGTGAAAAAACTAAATCATTACCTACTCCAAATACAAATTATAATGTAAATCCAATTGGATTGGCAATTGCTAGTGGATTTACATTTGCAGCTAGAGGATATTCGTATGATGTTCGACAATTAAAAAATCTAATTATTGCAGCTGTACGACACAAAGGTCTAGCATTTCTAGATGTTTTACAGCCATGTCCAACCTACAATGATATCAACACAAAAGATTGGTTTAGTGGGGAAGATAGAATTGATGAAACAACCAAAAAACCTATGCCACGTATTTACAAATTAGAAGATACTGATTATGATCCGGTTGTACATTATAGTGATGAAACTGAATTAAATCAGAAAAAAACACAGGCTATTGTAAAATCACTCGAATGGGATTCTAAAATACCAACTGGTATATTTTATAAAAATGAATTAATCACTCCATACACCAGAAGACTAACTGATAAAATTCCAAATTATGTGGAAAATCCTTCAGCATTACAAAACATCTCCAAAAATAACGTTCCTATAACAAAAATTAATCAAATTCTTGATTCGTACAAAGTTTAGTTACACGACAAATGATTATTAGATAGTTTTTTCTATTTTACAACTATTGAATATAACTGATGTAAATAGGATATTTAGGAAATCAATTATTAATGAATTTTTTATTCCTGAATTAACAAAACTTGATTTTAAAAAATCAAACGTTAAACATCCTGAAATCAATACTGATGGTCTAATGCAATCCAATCTTCTTCATATCTTCTTTGATGTTGAAACTGGCAATGATTATCCTGATGGCGATGAATGGTTTATTGCTGAATTTCTTTTTCCATATCAAATGAATTTGCCGGATAATCTAAAAGGAACTGATTATTTTACAACCATTTCTGTAGAAGAAGGAAAAAGTTTTTGGCATCATCGTGAATTAGTTCGTTACAAATATGGAAAATCTAAAAAATTAAAGGAGTCACTTGATTTTATAGAATCAAAATACAAGGAATTGCATGAATTAGTTGAACCTCTTGAAAAAGAAATTAAGTAGTTAACTTCCAACCCTTTTCTGAATTTACAAATACCTCGTTATTTGTATAAACTGTGTTTATTTTCCATCTTGCTGTCTCTTGATTAAAATTGTAAATCACCTTTTTAACTCCTTTCGGGATTTTATCAGGTTCTAAATGATATGGTAGTAACTCGACAACAAAATCTATTTTTTCAACTTCCATTTTAAACCATTGACTTTGATCTGATTGAATTACAAAAGTAATATCTGGTTCTCCTGCAAAATTTAACTCAATCTTTATAGCTTTTCCGTTTCCTCGTCTTCGTTTCATTTCTTTGAAAACTCCTTTTAGTTTATCCCATTCTCTAAAATCAAACCATTTGAAAAATTCTTCATTAAATGAATATGGAAAAGATATTTCTATATGACTCACAAATTTATCCTCGTATGTATTTTCAATCTCCTCATCTTCTGTTTGAAATCTTTTATCCAAAATACTTGTAATCACGTTAATTTCCCACGGAGAAATTCCATAATGTTTCAGGAATAATGGTTGTACTTGATCTGACACGTAGTCTATTCTTATAATTGATAATTAAAGCTTCAAAGAGTATGCAAATATTTCCATAGATACATTGCTCCAACGGTTCCAATCATGAACAACATTGGTTTCCATGCAAAAACTGGAATGTCTGGAGTAGTTAATTCTATTCTATATTCATCTAACACTTTGTTAACATATTTGCTAATTCTCTTATTCAAAATATCATATTTTATTCCATTTCTTTTTAAAATAGTCTCGATTTCATAGATAACTGCAGTACGTTGACTAAACAAATGTTGTAAATAGTCTCTTGAAATTTCAACTTCTCCTTGAATTGAGATGCTATTTTTTGTATTACTGAATAATCTCACATGCATTTCCCAAGGTTTTTTTAATTTTAATGATAAGCCATCTCCAATTTGAAGTGGTTGTTTATGTTCAAATTTTACTGTAGTAAACCCCTCATTAAATAAAATTTTTCTCATTTTTTCTGCATTTTCTTTAACGATTAAATGTAATTCTTCTACTCCTGTTTTTTTATCAACATGAATTTTATTATCTTCTCCATTTCCAAGTGAAACAGTTTTTGGATATCTAGTTACATACTCCATTTAATCTCTCTTAAGAAATCTCATATTTAATACTAGACGGTTAATCTGAAAAACTACGAATGTAGACACATTGTTCATATGGTATTATCATTTCTTTAGGAACAATTTTTCTATTTGTAAGATTGCAGGCTGAATCTCGAACAATTGCTATTGGATGTAAATCATTTCCTTCGCCCATCTCATGATTTGCAATTGATGCTAAATTATCTGCAGTTGCTTGAAATGTAACTTTAAGTGGATTTCCATCAAGATCTTTTTCACCACGTAAATCTTTTGTAGGTTCTATTCCCGCACATGCTATTGCAACTCCTGTCGTACCAATTCTTGCAGGCATCAATCTACTATCTACTATGATTATTCCAACATGTAAATTTAATTCAAGAAAAATTTTCCTTTTTAATTCTTCAGCAAAATTATATGGCTCATTAGGATATAGAATAATTTTTGTTCCTTTAGAATTTGATTTATCAATTCCTGCATTAGGTGCTAATATGCCATTAGTAGTAGACATGACAAATCCTGCAACTCCTCCTAAAATATTGTCTGATTCTCTAAAAACAATCTCCATAAATTTTTCATTAGAATTGAATTTTTTTGCAATTTCTTTTGCTTTGTTACAAACTTTTGAATTATTTATTTCTAAAATTCGTCCCTGAGAATTTGAGATAAATTTACTTGAAATAACTAACACATCTCCATTTTTAATTGTAAATTTGTTGCATTGCAGAATCTTTTTCAGTTCCTCAAAAAAGCAAAATTTTCCATCCTTTTTCTCACCCGTAAGTGGAATTACTGTCAAATTCATACCTATTTTACATATTATTCTCTAATTATTGTTCTGAAAAGCTTTTAATCTCAATTAATGGCATTGTCGTTCATGAACATAACTGAAAAGATATTGGCACGTGCTTCTGGCAAAACTACTGTGTCTCCAGATGATGTTATTTTTGCTAAAGTCGATAAAGTAATGGTTCATGATGTCTCTGGACCTGGAGTTATGAAGGTTTTTGACAAATTACAAAAACAAGGGATTGATACATCAAAATTACATGATTCATCAAAAGTTTGGATTGCTGAAGATCATTTTGTTCCATCTGCTGAAAAAGTCTCTGCAGAAAATATTGTAAAATTATCTAATTTCTCGAAAAAATATGATATCAAAAAACATTTCAAGTATGGAATGGGTCAATATGGAATATGCCATACACTTTCACATGAAGAAGCATTGGTAAATCCTGGAGAAGTTTATGTTGGTGGTGACTCACATACTAACACCACTGGTGCACTAGGTGCTTTTGCCTGTGGATTAGGTCATACTGACGTTGCATATGTATTATTAAATGGAGAAATTTGGTTCAAAGTACCTGAAACATACTATTTCAAACTTGATGGAAAATTACCTCCTCATGTAATGGCTAAAGATTTCATCTTAAAGATTATTGGTGATATCGGTAATGATGGCGGAGCATACAATACTATGCAATTTGGTGGAACAGGAATTGATGAAATGTCTATAGAAAGTAGATTAACCTTGGCTAACATGACAACAGAAGCTGGTGCAAAAAATGGTATTATTGAGTCTGATGAAAAAACAGTTCAATATCTAAAAGAAAGAGGCGCAACTAATGCATCAATATTTTGTGGAGATGCTGATGCTAATTATTCTAAAATTTTTGAGTATGACGCATCTGAACTAGAACCTACTGTTGCAAAACCATTTTCTCCTGATAATATTACCATTGCAAGAGAATTATCATCCACTGAATTAGACAAATCATACATTGGTTCTTGCACTGGTGCAAAATATGAAGATCTTTTAGCAGCCGCTAAAATTCTTAAAGGAAAAAAAGTAAAAATACGAACTGAGGTGTTACCTGCTGCAATTTCAATATACAAAAGAGCTATTAAGGATGGATTAATTGAAATATTTTTGGATGCTGGAGCTACTGTTGGTCCTCCAACATGTGGAGCATGTTGTGGTGCACATATGGGCGTTTTAGCAAAAGATGAGATCTGTGTTAGTACTACAAATAGAAATTTTCCGGGAAGAATGGGTCATGTGGAATCTCAGACATATCTTGCTTCTCCACAAGTTGCTGCTGCATCTGCTGTAACTGGTAAGATAACTGATCCGAGGGACTTGAATTGATTGGTAATGTAATAAAGTATGAACAGGATAACATCGATACTGATGTCATAATACCTGGAACATATCTGAAAATTCATGATTACAATGAATTGGCAACACATGCAATGGAAGGACTTGATCCTGATTTTCCATCAAAAGTCAAAGATGGTGATTTCATTGTTGCAGGAAAAAATTTTGGTTGTGGTTCTTCAAGAGAACATGCACCAATTGCACTCTCAACATGTGGAATTAAAGCCGTAATTGCTACCTCTTTTGCACGAATATTTTATAGAAATTCTGTTGATGGTGCATTTTTACTCCCAATTGAAATAGATGATGAAACTTATCAAAAGATATCTAATTCTGATCAATTAGAAATTAACATTGAAAATAATCAGATAAAAAATATTACAAAAAATGAAACATACTCTATGAAGCCTTTCTCGGAAATAATTGCAAAAATTATATCTGCTGGTGGTATCTTCAAATACAAAAAGTGAATATAATAAATGACAGAAACATTATTTGAGAAAATTTGGAATTCTCACATTGTAGTTGAAAAAGAAAATGAACCTTCATTGATTTACATTGATCGTCATCTGGTCCATGAAGTAACATCCCCGCAGGCCTTTGATGGACTAAGAGTCAATCATAGAAAGGTTAGACGTCCAGAATTAACTGTTGCCACAATTGATCATAATGTTCCTACTACTGATAGAAGTTTACCTATGATTGACGAAACTTCATCCACACAAATTAAAACTCTAGAAAAAAACTGTAAGGATTTTGGAATAAAGCTATTTGGAATCAATGATCCCAACCAAGGAATTGTACATGTAATAGGACCTCAGTTGGGGATTACTTTGCCTGGTAGCACAATTGTGTGTGGTGATAGTCACACATCGACACAAGGTGCATTTGGTGCTTTTGCCTTTGGTATTGGAACAAGTGAAGTTGAACATACTCTTGCAACTCAAACACTTTGGCTTGAAAAACCAAAAACCTTTGAAATCTTGGCTACTGGTAAACGTAAAAACCCTTTTGCAGTTACATCTAAGGACATAATTCTAAGTATAATCAAAAAAATTGGAACTAATGGTGGAACAGGTCATGTGCTGGAATATCGCGGTGATGCAATTAGTGATCTGTCGATGGAACAAAGAATGACCATTTGTAATATGTCAATTGAAGCTGGTTCTAGAGCTGGTTTAATTGCACCTGATGAAAAAACATTTGATTATATCAATAATAGGGAATATACTCCAAAAAATTATGATGATTTAGTTGAGGATTGGAAAAATAATTTAATGTCTGATAGTAATTCGAAATTTGATAAAAGGTTCACAATTGATGTTGAAAAAATTGAACCTCAAGTAAGTTGGGGAACAAATCCTGCAATGGTGTCTGATGTGACAGAAAAAATTCCTACTCCTGAAGAATTTGGTCAGAATAATGAAATACAAATTGAAAGTGCAAAAAAGGCATTATTGTATATG
>JABHJJ010000187.1 GCA_018691945.1 Candidatus Nitrosopelagicus sp.
ATTAGAACCAGTTGTCTGAATTACATATTCATCTCCTTTTTTAACAATTGTAACACGAGCAATATCAGGAACTCCTTTTACAGTTGTTTTTAGGACTTTATTTCGTACTGTAATCACAGCAGGAGCGTCTGCTTCTTCATCAACTAAATTTAGAACAATGGAATTTCCCATTAATTCTATTTTGAATTTTTTATTAGATTCTAGTGCAGTGGTAACATCATTAAGGGTGCAACCACGGTCAGATAGTTTTCTTTCATTTAGATTTAGTGTAATCTTTGTTTTATAATCAGTATCAGCATCAAGAATTAGATCATTTACAGTAGTTTGTAAAATATTACGTGCAACTTGAATGGTTTTATTTTGATCTGTTTTTGCATCTCCTGTTACGTAGATATCCATTGTAGGAGTTACGGGTTTCTTTCTTGCATCTACCAATTCAATTAGTCTCGGAAGACCCAAAGTCACATTTCGTTCTGCAATTCCTGCAAAATGGAAAGTTCTTAGAGTCATTTGAGTTCCTGGTTCACCGATTGATTGTGCAGTTACGATTCCTACTGCCTGACCAGGTTCTGCCTGTGCATTATTATAAAGTAGTAATCCTTTCTTTGCTACTTTTTCAACACCTATTTTACTCAATTTTGAATTTTCTAATGAGTTACTAACAGTATTTGCTAGACGGAGATTGAATGTACTAGTGTATTTCTTGATTAGTGGTGTGACTTCATCTTTTGTTGCTGCCTTTCCAGAGTCAACAATACTTTGTGATTCAATTAATCTGTCAATGTTAAATGCTTCACCATGATCACTTTTTGCTACATCAATGCCATCTTCACCATACAAGAATTGAATGATATGACCGTGAGGATCTCTTACAGTTCCGTCATATTCAAGCTTAATGTGTTCTAATGCATTAATCAGTCTTCTCTGCATGTAACCACTTTGTTGTGTTCTTACAGCAGTGTCTACAAGACCTTCTCTACCACCCATTGCATGGAAAAAGAATTCTAATGTCGATAGACCATCACGATAATTTGATTTTACAAATCCATGGGCGTCAGGATCATTTTCATGTTCTTCAAAATGAGTTAAGACTCGATTATTGTATCCTTTATTTAGACGATTACCACGTCTTGCCTGCTGACCTAACGCACCTGCCATTTGGCCCACATTCAATGATGAACCTCTTGCACCAGTGGTCGCCATAATTTTTCCTGCATTATCATCATCTAATGATAGGTTGGCAGCAGTAGCAGCTCGGTCTCTTAGTTTACCAAGATTACTCATGATATATGCTTCAAGTGTTTCTTTTGAAGTCATTCCTCTAATTGCTTTTAGAGTTCCTTTCTTCTCTTGACTAATCAAATCATGAATTTCATCATAGGTTGTTTGTGTATCATCTTTGATTGCTTGACGATCTTTTTCTGGTACTTCTAGATCACTGTAACCGTAACTAAATCCATAATGAGTTATGAATTGTTTAATCATGATTAGTTCAGAATTTAAGAAAATTTTTGCTTTTTCGTTACCATAATCTTTGGCAATTCGGTGCAATACACTCTCTGGTTCTTCAGCACCAATTGATGATTTATCAATGACTCCGCTAATTAGTTGACCATTTTTAATTACAACATCCTTTTGGGATCCTTTAGTTCCTTTTGACCATTTTGAGGTCATTATATAATTGAAATCTTCAGGTAAGAAAAGTGAGAATAATTGTTTTCCCGTGTAAAGATTTTCTTTCTTATTTTCAGGTTCAGGTAATTTTCCACTATAACTACCAAGCATAGCAAGATTTGCAAATTCCTGACTGGTTAGAGTAGTACCATCTTTTGTCAAAAGATATGCCCCTGTGATAAAGTCACGAAGAGCCCCAATAATTGGACCACCAAATCTTGGAGAGATTAATTGATCTTGAACTCTCATAAGTAAAATTGCTTCAGAGCGTGCTTCTTCACTTTGAGGTACATGAAGATTCATCTCATCACCATCAAAGTCTGCGTTGTATGGTGGACATACAGATGGATGTAATCGGAAGGTTTTTCCTGGCAAGACATGGACAAAATGAGCCATGATTGACATTTGATGAAGTGATGGTTGTCTATTAAATAATACAACATCACCATCCATCAGATGTCTTTCAACTAAGAATCCAATTTCTAGTGAATCAGCAATTAATGAACGGTCTTCAACAAAGTCTAGTCTAATCTTTACGCCATCAGGACGAGTAATGTAATTGACTCCAGGAAATATGGATGGGCCATTAATTACTAATTTCTTTAATTTTTCAATATTCCAATCAGTTACAATTTCAGGGATTGTTAATTTTTTTGCTACAGTTTCAGGTACACCCACTTCAGATAAGTCCAAGTTTGGATCTGGAGAAATGACAGTTCGACTAGAAAAGTCTACACGTTTTCCTGAGAGTGAGCCTCTAAATCTTCCTTCTTTTCCTTTCAATCTTTGAGTTAGGGTTTTGAGAGGACGTCCAGAACGGTGATGTGCTTGTGGAATTCCGCTGACTTCATTATCAAAGTAGGTTGTAACATGATATTGTAATAGATCAACTAAATCTTGCACAATTAACGGAGGAGTTCCTGCTTCCTTACTTTCTTTTAGTCTCTGATTTACACGTATGATATCAACTAATTTATGAGTAAGATCATCTTCAGAACGAATTCCAGTTTCTAGAATTATTGAAGGTCTAACAGTAACCGGAGGTACAGGTAATGCTTGTAGAACAAACCATTCAGGACGTGCAGTTTTAGGATCATATCCTAATAGTGAGAGATCTGCATCAGGAACTATCGATAATCTTTCTCTAATTGTAATTGGGAGTAATCTATTTTCTCCAATCTCTGTCTTTTCAACAAAAGTTGTAGGTTTTGTGAAGATTAATTCATATTGTGATTTACCACAATGAGGACAATCTTTTTGTTTTTTTGCCTTTTCTTGAATTTGATCTGGAATTC
>JABHJJ010000188.1 GCA_018691945.1 Candidatus Nitrosopelagicus sp.
AATTCTTGTCTTAATCCTTCTGAAAACGCGGTAACTGCATGTTTTGTAGCACAATATACACTTCCTGCAGGAAAAACAACTCTTCCTGCCACTGATGAAATGTTTACAATGTGGCCTGATTTCTTCTCAACCATTGTAGGGACTACTGCAGCGGTACAATAGAGTACACCTTTGATGTTTACGTCTATCATTCTATCCCATTCATCTATTTTTAGAGATTTTACAAAACTGAGAGGCATTAAACCTGCATTATTTATCAAAACATCTACGGTTCCATACTTGTCAATTGCTTGTTTAACTAAGTTATCACAATCAGATTTTTTGGTAACGTCTGTTTCACAGATAATAATTTCACCACCATCGTCGGTAATTTCTTTTTTCAAAGTTTCTAATTTATCTAATCTTCTTGCTCCGGCAACTATTTTTGCACCTTTTTTTGCAAGTGCCTTAGCAGTTGAGTACCCAATTCCACTAGAACCACCAGTAATTACTACAATCTTATCTTGTATCAAAGTTGAATTTTATGAAATTTATTATGAGTAAAAATGTTACGTGATTTAGATAAAAAGAAAATTTAGTTGTGACTATGTCCACAGCCACATCCATCATGACCCTCAGACATCTGAGGTTCACTTGATCTACATTTGGAACATTTGTCTTTTCCATCTGGGGAAAAGAATCCAATTCCACATGTTACACATTTTGTACTTGACATATCATTGGTCGATTCGGTGAGTATTTTATGCTATCCTTCCATGCCTTGAGCAGTTTCTATCATCCACATCTCAACTATACCACCAATCAGCAATAATGCAATAACAATACCAATTTCAATAGATAAAATGAGTTTTTCATTTTTGATTAGTTCCCAATTCTTTTGAAAGACGTTTTTTGCAAGTAAAGTACTACGTGACATAGCAATGGAATAAGCAGCCATCTCCATTAGTCCAAACGGTGTCAAAAGAATGGCTAAAGGGTTTAGTTGTGCAACATCAGTATTTGCAGCTGCGATTGCTGAAAATGCAAATCCTGTTGAATAAGCAGAAAATAACCCCCATGCAACCCCAAAGCCTGGAATAAACATTGGTAATGCTATTGTAGTATTATGTACGAAGATACCAATTCCATCTATAGTACCAACAATTTCATCAAAGAAATCCATGATTTCCTGAATCTCTTCTTCTGTTGGTTCACTTGTTACTGCAGATGTGCCATAAACAACTGTAAAAATTGCTGTAAATATGAAAAATAGGATTATTCTTTTCATGGTTAGCATGGTGCACGTTTAATCGATCTATATTTGAGGTTTTGTCGTAAAACAGATTTAATTAAAACTCTAATCACTATTTGGAATGGATGAAGAAATTTCCTCAGCCGTCTCTTATGCTCTGAATAAAGGATTCCAGATCCATCCTGATGCATTAGAAATTTTACATAAAATCAATGTAAGTGAATTGTCACAAATTATCAAAGATGTAGTTAAAGAAAAGACAAAACAGAAACAATTCTTGATTAATGAAGAAGATTTTGAGATTTATCTAGGAATAAAGGATGACGAGGAACATCAGGTGGAATTTGAGATTTTATCGGATCCTACTGACAAAATAACCTCTGCAGAAGGTGTTGAGGGATATGGTAAATTGTTTGCTAGTAGATTTAACAAATTAAAACAGATAATGTCAGATAGACCAGAATCAAAAAAGGTCAGAGAAATAGCATCTGTGAAATCAATTACCAAAACTGATGATGAGTTGTTTGTGTGGGGGTTGGTTTCAGATAGAAAATCCGACAGAAAAATCACAAAAATAACTCTCGAGGATTCTACTGGCTCGATGGAGATAGTAGTTTTTGAAGGTGATTTGAAAGATGTAGCAGATACTTTGTTGATGGACCAGTTTGCAATGTTAAGAATAGTACCTGCTAAAAATGGAGGATTTTTTGCAAAAGAGATATTTCTTCCAGATATACCAGAACATACTTCAAATCGCTCAAAAACTGAGACTTATGCCGTATTTCTATCAGATTTACACGTTGGAAGTAAGTTCTTCATGGAAGAGGAATTATCAGAATTTATCAACTGGGTTTCAAGTGCAGATCCGATAGCTAGAAAGATCAGATTCGTTGTTGTTGGAGGAGACTTGATTGATGGAGTTGGTGTATTCCCAGGTCAAGAAAAGATACTAAATCAAACAACAACCGAAGGTCAGTTACAAAAGACGTTTGAGGTCTTAGATAAAATTCCAAAACACATCAAGGTTTTCCTCATATCTGGAAACCATGATGCGGGAAGAAAGGCTCTTCCACAGCCAGCAATTCCAAAGATGTACAATTCAGAATTATGGGATAGGGAGAATTTCTTCATGTTAGGAAATCCATCAATGGTCTCACTAAATGGAGTCAAGGTTTTGATGTATCATGGTCAATCTATTGATGATGTGGTTAGAACCACACCTGGAGTTAGTTATGACAAACCAGCTGCTGTGATGAGACATTTTCTAAAGGCCAGACATATGAGCCCAATTTATGGAAGCAGGACACCAATTGCACCTGAAACAGAAGATATGATGGTTATTGATGATGTTCCAGATATTTTCCATTCTGGGCATGTCCATTTCGTGGGTCTTGACATATACAAAGGGGTATTGATAATTAATTCAGGTGCATGGCAAAGACAGACCGATTTTCAGGAAAGTGTTGGGATTACACCTACTCCAGGAATGGCCATTATAGTAAATCTACAAACAATGAAGGTTTTTAAAAAGGACTTTCGTGTTCAAGAATCAGACTTTATTGAACCAAAGTATGCAGAGCCTGCACCACTTGGTTAGAGAATATCTTCTAGTAACATCTCGTCTTTGAAGGTGGTTTTTACCATATCTGGAGAGACTGTAATTCTGAATTTCTTTGTGTTTCCATGTGTGCCTTGGTGGACTATTCTGCCAGCGATAATTCCTGACATTTCTATCTCACTGAGCATTTGAGTAACTCTTCTTTGAGTGAGCTCTTTTTGGCGAATGTCTTTACAGAGATTTTTGTATGTTGAATATACCTCACCTGTCGATATCTCTGCTGATTTCATAATTGCTAAGATTAGTAATTTTTCATGGAGTGGATATGAGCGAAGTGCTATGACTTCTTTATTTTCCTCTATCTTTTCAGCTGCCATTCTGATGTGCTCCTCTGTTACAGTTGACATTTGACTTCTTTCTGCTATCTCTGCTGCTACTCGTAAAAGATCAAGTGCACGCCTTGCATCACCTGATTCTCTTCCTGCCATGGCAGAACAAAGATTCAAGGCTGAATCTGCTACTATATGTTCATCAAAAGCTACCTCAATTCTAGCATTCAATATCTCTCTGATTTGGGGTAAATTGTAATTTGTGAAGACAACCTCTTCCTCACTTAAACTACTGATAACTCGTGGGTCCAGTCTTTCTTTGAAGGTGAGGTCATTTGATACACCAATTAGTGTTAGTGAGCCAGTGGTTAATCGCTCGTTCGCTCTGGTAATTTGGTATAGGACGTCTTTGCCTGTTTTTTGGATTAATTCTGCCAAGTAATCAATTTCATCAATAACGAATACTGCGTTTGTCTCATTTTTTTCTATTACATAGAGAATTCTATTGAAAACCTCACTTATGGATAATCCTGTGCTTGGGAGCCACATTTTCTCATCCGTGGTTTTTTGGCTACCTAGGCCTAATTGCCTTCCAAAGGATACTAAAAGTCCGTATAGGGTTGTCTCTTGTTTTGCATTTGTGTATACTAATTTAATTGGAAATGATCCCTCTTCTACTCTTTTTTGTATTTTTGAGAGTACTTTTTTGATTACCAGTGTTTTGCCTGTTCCAGGCTTGCCATACACCAGTAAATTAGATGGTCTTGATTCCATAAGAATTGGGAGTAAAGATTGAGTGATTTTTTCTTGTTCAGGGTCTCGATGAAGGATTTGATCAGGCATGAATGTGAAGTGTAGTACGTCTCTATTCTTGATTAGGGTTTTACCGTTCTGGGCTGCATCTAAAAGACGGTCAATTGGATCGATGGTGGTTGTACTCATGTTGAGATCATTAATTATTTCAAAACAATAGTTCAACTGATCTTTTTGAAAAACTTCACAAGACTGATCGTTCTTGTTGACTCTTCTCAGATCGATAGGATCGCTCCCAGACACCTTCATTTCTAATGATAGATTAGATTGTATGATATAATAAAATAAAAATAATATGAATATGAATTCTCATTTTAAAAAAATTAGAAAAGGGAACACTGGAAAGATAGGTGTGTGGGATATTATAAAATAAAAATAAATAATAAAAATTATGAGGGAATTTTATGAAAACGCTGAAAGAAGAAAGATATGATTGTCATTGCATAGGAACTAGACCAGATGAATCAAGAATGAGGGCTATTAACAATTGTTAAGGACATGTTAAGGAAAACGGAAAGAAGGCCATTTTACCCCCTGATTTCCAGTCTAGGTGTGAAGATGACCGTTAACACTGTTAATATGCTAAAACAACCCCTCTATTTCCAGTCTAGGCGTGA
>JABHJJ010000023.1 GCA_018691945.1 Candidatus Nitrosopelagicus sp.
ATTGCAAGATATTCTCTAATACCTTTATCTTTAATTTTTAAAACATCACAAGCATCGTTAACTTGTTTTGTTGCGTTAGCAAAAGGATCATGTTTTACCAAGATGAATATTGTATAATTTCAAATTATACTTAAAAGTATCTTTCAGAAATATCAAATTTTTTATCATCAAATGAAATAGGTAATTCATGAAAGTTCTAGTTACAGGAGCAGGAGGGTTCATAGGCTCCAAACTATGTAAGAAATTGATTTCAGAAGGTTACGAGGTTTATGGAATAATTCACAATAATCCATCCAAAGCAGAAGGTATTCAAATTATTAATGCGGATTTAACAAAAAATGATTTTGTCATACCGGATGTTAAATTTGATGCTGTTTTCCATCTAGCAGCTGCCACACCGCTAGTCAAAGACAAAAAGAAGCAAAAAAGAATCAATTATGATGGAACAGTAAATTTATTTGAAAAGATTAAAGACAAAACAAATTTTATTATTTATGCATCAGGATTGGGAGTTTTTGGCAATCCAAAAGGAATAGTTAATGAACAAAGTTTGATGCAACCAGATACTGATTTTGTTAAAATAAGATTGGAAGCACAAAGATTTCTTGAAGATTCATGCAAGAATAACAATATTGGGTTTTCAGTTTGTTATTTTGGAGATGTGTATGGGAATGCAAGTTGGTTTACAGAAATGATTGTTAATAGATTAAAAAATGGAACGTTCAAGATTCCAGGAAAAGGAGATTATGACAAATGCTTCATACATGTTGACGATGCAGTAGGGATTTTATTATCTATTGCAAAAAATAATTTGAAAGATCAATCCTACGTATGTGCAGATTCTACCTCAGTAACTTTCAAAGAATTTGTAGACTATACTGCAGATAAAATTGGTAAAAAACATCCAGGTGGAATTCCTATGTTTCTTGCAAAAGGAGTGTTAGGTAGCGACTTAGTAAAGTTACTAACAACACCTATGAAGATTTCAAATCAGAAAGTTTCAGAAATTTACAAATTTATTTATCCATCCTACAAAGAAGGGATCAATTCAATTCTTGAATCATAAATTAGGTTTAACATCAAAAAGAACTAACCCTTAAATTGACTCAGTAACTAAGTTTTTCATTATGATGCCAAATCGTGGTTACGACATGACACCAACTATGTATTCACCTGATGGAAGAATCTATCAAGTAGAATATGCACTAGAGACAGTCAAACGTGGCACATTAGCAATAGGAATAATGACAAAAGATGGCATAGTTTTAGCTGTTGAAGAAAAAACAAGAGCATTACAAGTAGAAGGAATTACACAGAAAATTTTTCAAGTTGATGATCATATAGGAGTTGCAGCTGCAGGGTATATCCCAGATGCAAGAGTTCAGGTAGACAATGCAAGATATTTTTCTCAAAGTAACAAATTAACTTATGATGAACCAGTAGACATTGAAACAGTCGCAAAACATTTAGCAGATCAAAATCATCAATTTACACAATATTCAGGTGTTAGACCATTTGGTGTTGCGTTAATTATTGCGGGAATAGACAGAAAAGGAGTCAATGTTTACGTCATCGATCCTAGTGGGACTTACAATTCTTATTCTGCAATAGCAATAGGAACTGGCTCAGATGAAGTAAATGAGTTCCTTGAAAAGAACTACAAAGAAGGACTATCAATTGATGAAGCAGCATCATTAGCAATCGCTGCAATCAATCTCAAAAGTGAAGAAAAGTCAGGTGTAGAACACATAAAGATGTCAAAGATATTGTCAGAAGGAAAAATCATAGAAAAAATTTCTCCTGAAGACCTAAAGAGACTTGACGAGGCTGCAAAAGGCAAATTTGTTAAATAAAATAAAATTTCTAAGAATTGAATTATTAAAGTAAGGATTTTGATTCAGATATGGGTTTAGGAAGTTATTGGGGAGAAGTGATAGATGTACTTCGTGAAATTATACCAGTATATGATAAAGTGAATTCATTCATTTCATTAGGAAAAGATGTTGAACATAGAAACAGAGCAATTAAAGGTAGAGTGAATAAAGGAGATAGAATTCTTGATGCAGGTTCAGGATTTGGAAACATGTCAAAAACTGCAGCAAAAATTGTAGATAATGATTTGAAGATAATTCTTTATGATCCACTCGTACCAATGCTAAAAAATACGGATAGGTTGTTTGATGAAAAAATTGATTCAGCTTGTGGCGTGTTTGAACATGTTCCATTTCAAGATAAAGAGTTTGATGCAGTGTTGTCAGGATATTCATTACGTGATGCAATCAGTCTAAAGACTGCAATTTCTGAAATGCATCGAGTTCTAAAAGAAGATGGTAAGTGGGTAATAGTTGATTTGGGAAAACCAGACGAGGCATTTTTTAGATTTGGCGTGACATTTTATCTTAGAATGATTTTGCCAATAATAGCACTAATAGCAGGAGGTAGGCTTGGATTGAAGTTTGGTACACTTTATGGAACATACAAGCTTTGGCCACAAAATAAAAAACTAGAATCCATGTTACTTGAAAAATTTTCAAGAGTGGAATTTGAAAAAGATCTTATGGGCGGAGCCATTATGGTTGCTGCATACAAATGAATAATAGATTACTTCTAGTCTACATAACCGGCATTCTAATTGGAATTTCATACGGACTTCAAGGTCCACTGTTACCAGTTTTTGCAAAAAATGTAATTGGTGCATCGTATGCAGATCTTGGAGCCATAGGTTTTGCCAATTTCATTCCATACATGTTCTTTCCATTATTTGTTGGGATTTTACTAAATCGTTTCAACAATGCACATTTACTTTCATTAGGAATTGGAATAAATTCAGTATCAGTATATCTACTTTCAATTTCACAATCTGTTCCAGAAATTATGGGATATCGAGTTCTTACAGGAATTGCTCATGCATTTTTCTGGCCACCATGTGAAGCAATTATTTCAAATGTGAGTAAAGGAAAAACTCGCGTCAGAAATATTGCAACATTTACTGGATTTTTTACAACGGGATTCATGATAGGCCCACTCATTGGATCAATAGTTTTAGAAAATTTTGATGAAAGTTATAGATTCATCTTTGAGATTGCAACTTACGTACTAGTGGCATCAATTGTTTCAGCAATTGGGCTATCAAGAAATAGACCAATTGTGAATCATGATAAATTTTCATTTTCTTCGATCAAGGAAATAATAAAATTTCCACACGTAATTATGATGCTGATTTACTGTACTGCATCATTTGGAATAATTCTAAGCATCTATCCAGCATTTCTAAACGATAGAGCGATGACTCCAGTCAATATTGAGATACTATTTTTCATCTTTGGACTGTCCAGAATTCTAACTCTCATAATGGCGAGTAAACTTGCTAAGAATACAAGTCTGACATTGATTTTGGCAACTTTTTCTATAGCAGCTGGATTAGGATTATCATTCTTTGTAGAAAGTATGATTGAGTTTGCAATTGCAATGACATTATTAGGATTTGGATTCAGTATTTTCTTCCCACTAACATTAGAAATTGTTCTGAGCAAAACAAGAAAAGAAATTTCAGGTACAATGATTGGAGCATATGAAACCATATTTGGGATAGGATGGGCCAGCGGGCCAATAATCGCAGGAGTGATATCTTACTTCTTTGGAAATGAAACACCATATTTGATATTCTTTGTAATAGGAATTGGGGTTGCAATACTTTCAATATCAAAGAGAAAATTGCTTGAGCCTAATAGAAATACAAATCTTTAATTTTAAAACAGAACAACGACAAACATGGAATATTTCCTAAACATTATGGGAAGCGAGTGGATGATAATTATTTTTGCTGCGTTAATTTTGTTATTTGGAACTAACAAACTTCCTGAGGCAGGAAAAAAAATTGGGAAAATGGTAGGCGAATATAACAAGGCAAAAACAGAAATGCAAAATCAGATTAATGACATGGCAAAAACAGAACCTGATAATCCTACAATTGATGGACCAGTACAGACAGAGAGACAGAAATTAGAAAAAATGGCACAGACATTGAGAATAAATATAGAAAATAAATCAGATGTTGAATTAAAAAATGCAATTGATGCAAAGTTTGGATCTCAAGAAAGTAGTTCAAAAAATATTACTGATAATAAATTTAAAAATTAATTCTTTTCATTTAACCGATAAACATTTTTCTTCAATCGTTTTTGTGCAAAATTATAATATTCTTTAACGATTTCAAATCCACAGAAACGCCTATCCAACATTTTTCCAACTACTGCAACTTGTCCAGATCCAAGAAATGGATCAAATACAATATCATTTTTTTTACTAGAATACATCAGTATTTTTTTAATTATTTCAGCAGGAAGTTTTGTTGGTGTTTTATCCTCGCCAGTCCAATATTCGCGCTTAATTTCCCATACATCCTCTTTATCCCTATAATGTAAGCTGTGACCATCTTCAGTTTTTTCGTTTTTTCCATACCTAGAAAAAGGATAAAATTTTCTTTTTTTGGGATTTTTGCAGACATAAAGACAATGATAATGAGAAGTTACAAATTTATTTTTTGTAACAACACCAAATTGATATTTCCAAATTATATGATTAACCACAGTTAAACCGACATTATCAATTGCAATCAATATATCCTTAAGATTATTCCAACCAGAAAAAATGTACATACTCCCAGATTCTTTCAGTATACGATTAGCTTCAGAGATCCAATCATAACTGAATTGATAGTAATTTTCAGGTAAGATTTCATTGTATCCTTCTATAACACGAGAACTTTTTCTATTGTAATTTGCTTTTTTTGCTTTAAAATTAATGGCAAATGGAGGATCAGTAATTATTAGATCGATTTTATTTTTATCAATCAATTTCATTCCCTCAAGACAATTTTTATTATAAATTTTATCAAAAACAATTTTTCGCATTAAATAATTCTCCATACATGATTACTTAAAATTTGAGTAAAAAGAAAAGATGTAATGTTTTATCATTACAGTTAACGATAAGGGATCTTTGCCTTTTTTTTATTCACATCTGCTAATTCTTCTTTGAGGTGTTTTTTGAGAAGATTCTCATGCTCTTTTTTATGCTTCCAAAATGCATTAAGACATGCTTGTCTAGTTTTTGCACGATTTAGAGCAGTTGTGAATTTTTTGTGACTTTTAGCCACATCAGATGTATAACCTGCCATAATGCGAATTAAGACACATTATACATAACCTTTTTTGTTTTTTTAAGATGGTGTCAAATAATAAAACTATTAGATGACTATATGAGACAAGGGCTATGGAAAAGATTGCAGTAGTTACAGGTAGTTCAAGTGGAATTGGATTTGAAACGTCCCTTGCACTATCTAGAGAAGGCTATTTTACATATGCAACTATGAGAAATTTGGAAAAGGCAGATGTGATAAAGAAGATTGCAAAAGATGAAGGATTACCACTGAAAGTAATAGAACTTGATGTGGATGATGAGAATTCAACAGAAGAGGCAATCAAATTAATTATTGAAGAAAAACAAAGAATAGATGTTTTAGTTAACAATGCAGGATGGGGAATATGGGGAACCGCAGAGGATGTTTCACTAGAAGAGTTTCGAGAGCAATTTGAGACAAACTTTTTTTCAGTTGTAAGAATGATTCAGAAAGTTTCACCGATAATGAGAAAGCAAGGTTCAGGTAACATAGTTAACATTAGTTCTGTTGCAGGAAGAATAGGATTTCCAGTTTCAACTGCGTACATTAGTTCAAAATTTGCTTTAGAAGGACTCTCAGAATGTTTAAGATTTGAACTTGGACAATTTGGGATAAATGTAATAATTATCGAACCAGGAGTAATCAAAACAAACTTTTTTGATTCAATGAAAACTGCTAAAAAAGCAGATGAAAGTGACGTTTACAGAGATATTACACTGAAAGTTATTTCAGGAGTAAAGATGATGGCAGAAATGGGAACTCCCCCAAAAGAAGTTGCAAACGTTATCATCAATTCAATAAAAGAAGAAAAACCACTTCCAAGATATGTAGTAGGTAATGACGCAGCGATGTTTTTAGAAGCCAAAAAGATGAAAACAGATATTGAATTCGAGAATTATCTGAAAAAGGAATTGTACGGGGAATAATCTAGATTAGAATATATACGCCAAAGATTGATTTTTGTCAAAGTCCGAAAAATTGTGAATTATAATGAAATGGAAGAGATTAGAACATAACGGAATACTTTTTCCACCAGATTTTGAGACAAAGAAAATCAAAATTAAGATCAATGGAGAAAGTGTAGATTTAGACATCATACAAGAAGAGATGATTTACCAATGGGCAAAGAAGAAAGATACACCGTATGCACAAGACAAAATTTTTCAAAAGAATTTTGTTGCTGATTTTGTAAAAACATTTGGCAGTAAATATAAAAAATTAGAACTAGTAGATATTGATTTTCGAAATGCGTTTAGTCTAGTAGATAAAGAAAAAGATGCAAAAGAGCTTCTCACAAAAGAAGAAAAAAAGGCACTTGCTCTAAAACGTAAAGAATTGAGAGAGGAGATGAAAGAAAAGTTTGGAAAAGGCAAGATGGATGGCAAAGAAGTTGAAATTGCCAACTACATGGCAGAACCACCTGGTATCTTCATAGGAAGAGGAGAACACCCTCTGCGTGGCAAATGGAAACCAAAAGTTACATCAAAAGATGTCACCTTAAACTTGGGTAAAGAAGCAAAAGTTCCAAAAGGAGATTGGGGAAAAATTGTTCATGATAAAGAATCAATGTGGATGGCAAGTTGGACAGATTATCTAACACAAAAAAGAAAATATGTGTGGTTAGCAGATACAGCTGGAATAAAGCAGGATAGAGACAAGGCAAAATATGATAAAGCAAAGATGCTTGCAGGAGAAATTGAAACTGTAAAGAATAAAATTGTCAAAGACATGGGAAATAAGGATGCAAAAGTTAGAAGAATATCTACAGTGTGCTGGCTAATCTATCGTACTGCAATGAGAGTAGGGGATGAAAAGGATCCAGAAGAAGCAGATACAGTTGGAGCAACTACACTAAGAAAAGAACATGTTACATTAACATCAGATACAATAAAATTTGATTTTCTTGGAAAAGATAGTGTAAGATGGCAAGAGACAGTCCCAGCAGTTGGAAATGATAAACAATTTCATGAAAATCTTAAAGAATTAACATTAAAGATTGAAGGGACTGATGAAATTTTTGGTAATTTAACATCAAGAGATGTTAATGATTACTATAAGACCGTTGTAAATGGATTAACTGCAAAAGTTTTCAGAACATTTAGTGCATCTA
>JABHJJ010000189.1 GCA_018691945.1 Candidatus Nitrosopelagicus sp.
TCAATCTTTCCATCTTTTACATCAACACTGTCTGTTTTTTTCATCTCACCAATAATCCTCTCAATAAAAAATGATCTAAGCGGTGGTATTTCATCAGTAAGACCAATCCCTTCACTTAAGATTATGGAAACCTGTTCAGGAGTGACAAATGCATTAGCAATAATCTCTCCATCTTTGTTCTTCTTAATTGGAATTGACTCTGGTCCATCTTTTGTTTCAATCTTGATCTCTTGTTTTGGTTCTTCTTTTCTTGGTAATGAAGAAGCTTTGGTAAAACTAGAACCTTTTAGAACCACATCAAGTATCTCCAAATTTCTTTCTAGAAAGTCTAATTCTTCTTGATGTTTTGTCATCTTGTTGATGATTGAGTCCTTTAATTCTATCATCTTCTGAATTTGTTCATCAGTATACTGCATAATTATTAGAAAACTTATTCAGTATTAAAACACATTCTAAAAGTTTTCAATACACTGTAGGTCAACCAATCTAATCATTTTATAACCCTTGATCTTTTTTGTTGAGTACAAATCTGCTTTTGATTTTGTTGCAAACCACTCCAGAATTCTTTTCCCAAATTTTAATTTCTTAAGCTTTGTCTTACGATTGACTACTTTATGTTTTGAATATTTTCCAATTTCTTGTCCAAAATCCATTCCAATTAAAACAATTTTATCTGCATTGAAAAATTCTGCAAGAAATACACATCGATCTCCATCTGTGAATCCTCCAAAATTCTTCATCTTCCCAAATTCCTCTGTTTGAGTAGTTCCGACTACATTTGCAAAATCCTTGACAATTTCCAATTTATCCTGATTATCGCCATGTGCATGAACTATTATGGGAATCTTCGTCCGCCCAATTTTTCTAATACTATTCAAATCTCCATCGAGATCGGTGACTAAAATATCTGGTTTGATATCTTTTTTAGATAATGCTTCTACAGCTCCATCAGCTACAATTTTTGTAATATTTTTACATTTTTTGATATGTGTTAGAGATTTTGATAATGATGGTCCTGCTCCAATAATGAAAACTGTCTTGTCAGTAATCTTTTCTTGTAATTGTTTTTTTGAAAATCTCTTTTCTAATAATGAATTTAATTTCTTTGCAGAACGAAAATCATCTTTTTCTCTATATCCAAATTCTTTCCTAATCTCTTTGAATTTTGCTTTCCATCCATGCATTGTCATATCACTCAAATAGATTACCTTATCATAAATGATATGACCAAACTAGGTAGTCTTGTAGTAGGAAAAAAAAATAAAATCACCGTTATGGGAATTCTGAATACAAGTCCTGAATCATTTTATAAAAACTCAATAAAATCTACAAAATCTCAAATATCAAAATATGTATCAGAAATGGAAGAAAATGGTGCTGAAATCATTGATGTTGGCGGGATGTCTACAGCTCCATATCTACGAACAATTGTTTCTGAAAAAGTTGAATCTGAGAGAGTGACCAAGGCTATCAAAATAATACAAAATTCATCAAACATTCCAATTTCTGTTGATACCTGTAGAGCAACAGTTGCAAATACTGCACTTGAATTAGGTATCGATGTGATTAATGATATTTCTGGTTTAAAGTACGATAAGAATATGCCAAAAATTATAGAAAAATATAATCCCTCTCTAATTTTATGTCCATATAGTAAAAATATTGTAAAAGGTAATCCTATTTCCGAAACAAAAAAACTTTTGAATGAAAGCATAAAGATTGCACTAAATGCTCACATCTCTAAAGAAAAAATTGTAGTTGATCCTGCTATTGGTTTTTTCCGTCGTTCTTCTGATGTTAAAAATAAACTTCCTTACACAAAAATTATTTCTAACTGGGCTGAGCGGGATATTGAAATTATTAAAAAACTGAAATTATTGAAAACTAATTTCCCTATCTTGATCTCGATATCCAATAAATCATTTTTGGGAAAACTACTTGGAAAAGATGATCCTACTGATCGAAATACCGGAACTGCAATAGCTGAAATGTTATCTATAATTAATGGTGCCTCCATCATTCGAACTCACAATCCAAAAGTAACCTCTGATGTTATCAAATTTACAGAATTACTCACAAAAAAATCCAAGAAAGGCTTATAACAGATTTTTTTTCTCTGGTAGGAGGTTCATTTGACAATAAGAGAAGGATTCACTTTTGATGATGTTCTACTTGTCCCAAAATTTTCAGACATTACTAGTCGTTCACAAACTGATCTCGCCACAAACCTTTCCCGAAATATAAAACTCAACATTCCTCTAGTTAGTGCAAATATGGACACTGTAACTGAGTCTACTATGGCCATAACAATGGCTAGACAAGGTGGAATTGGAATAATTCACAGATTCTTGACAATAGAAGAAGAAGCGAATCAAGTTCTAAAAGTCAAACGTTCTGGAAGTGTGATGATTGATAATCCATATCAAATTTCTGATGATAAATCAATTGAAGATGCTATTGATTTGATGAATGAAAAAGAGGTGTCTGGATTACTAGTAGTTGGTTCAGATTCTAAACTTGTGGGTATCTTAACTGAACGTGATGTACTTTTTGAGTCCATTAATTCCAAAAAACTTGTATCTGAATTAATGACTAAAGATGTAATATATTCAAATGAAAATACAACCCTAGATGATGCAAAAGATATTCTGAAAAGTCACAGAATTGAAAAGTTACCTCTTGTTAATGATAAAAATCAAATTGCTGGCTTGTATACTACACAAGACATACTGAATATCGAAAATTTCCCTAATGCGTCAAAAGACAAAAAAGGACGACCTCTTGTTGGTGCTGCGGTTGGAGTAAAAGGGGATTTCCTAGATAGAACCGAGGCATTACTTGCCGCAGGTGTAGATGCAATTGTTGTTGATATTGCACATGGCCATAGCGAAAATGCAATAAACACTGTAAAAAATATTAAAAAAGCATTTCCTGATTGTGAATTAATAGCTGGAAATGTAGCAACCGCTCAGGGCACTGAAGATCTGATTAAGGCAGGAGTTGATGCAGTAAAAGTTGGGGTTGGGTCTGGTTCGATTTGTATTACTAGGGTTATCACAGGCTCAGGTGTTCCACAATTGACTGCAGTAATGGATTGCGCTGAAATTGGAAAACAATATGATATTCCAATCATCTCTGATGGTGGAACAAGAACTTCTGGTGACGCTACTAAGGCTTTGGCTGCAGGCTCTTCATCTGTTATGTTGGGAAGTATGTTGGGTGGTACAGACGAGAGCCCAGGTTCAACAATTACAAAAAATGGAAAACGATTCAAGTTTTACAGTGGTATGGCATCTTTGGGTGCTGCTAGAAGAAGAAAATCAAAAGAAAATACACAAAGTGAGATGGATGATGATCTAAATGACTATGTTGCTGAAGGTGTAGAGGCAATGGTTCCATACAAGGGATCTGTAACTGATATTCTTGTACAAATTACTGGTGGAATACGTTCTGGTTTGAGTTATTGTGGTGGTCATAATATTAAACAAATGCAAAATAATGCTGAATTTATTAAAATGTCACGAGCTGGATTCGCAGAAAGTCAACCTCATGACGTTGATGTCGTATAGCTAATCTTTTATTGATTCAAAATCCAGATTTTTCATGTTAAACAAATTCACTATAATTGGTATTGTAATTGGAGGCATAATCTCGATTCTTGGTGCATCTTCGATGGCTGATTCTCTTAGTAATCCAAATGAAATACAAGAAGATTCTGCAACATTTGGAGTTGGTGGTTTGGATAAAATTCAGTTTAATGCACCGGAAAATTCCTCTCAATCGTTAACTGTGACTGGTGACTCATTTGATATCAAAATCACAACCCCTGATCCAAGCAATGACATAAACGAAAGTTTCAAAGGCAAAGCAAGTTTCTCATGGATATCATTTACTTCTGGTGAAACAACAATCTTAATACAAAATACTGGTGATTCTGAATTTACTGAAGATTACAAATTTGAATTAGAACATGATCCATTATTCTTTACTTATTCAATTCTAGTAATTATTGCTGGAATCGTAATAATTGGATTTAGTGCTGGATTTAGTGCAAAAAAACCCAAAGGTTTCTAATCTAAATCTGCAATTGGGTATGAACCAATTATCTTAAGAAATAATACATTCTCAGAAATATTCTTCAATACTGATTGAATTTTATCATTTGAAAAATGTCCTAAAAAGTCAACAAAAAAATTGTATTCCCAATTTGTATTCTTATTAGGCCTTGACTCAATTTTTGTCAGATTAATATCATTATCATTAAACTCTTTCAGAATCTGATACAAGGCACCTGGTTCATGTTTTACTGAAAAAATTATTGAAGTTTTGTCATTTTCTCCTGCAACAGAATTATCTTTTGAAAATATCAAAAAACGTGTATAATTATTTGAATTATTTTCAATTCCTTGTTTGATGATGGGTACATCATAAAGTACTCCTGCATAATTACTTGCTATTGATGCAGAGTGAATGTCTCCCATCTCTTTTATTATTTTGACACTACCTGCTGTATCATATGTAGGCACAGTTTTCAATTTTTTATTTTGAATAAAATCACTACACTGTCCTAGTGCCTGAGGGTGTGAATACACTGTTTCAAGATCATCAATTTTTCCAGTACCTATTAGGCAATGTTCTACTTTAAAATACACCTCTCCTATCGAATGTAAATCCGTATGTGTAATGACATCAATACTTTGTCCCACGCTACCCTCAATAGAATTTTCTACAGGCAAAATTGAATATTCACTATTATCATTCTCAGTATTTTTTAATGCATCTTCAAATGTCTTAGATGGAACTGCTTCAATTTTTTCTCCAAAAAATTTTCTTGCAGCACTCTCACTATATGCACCATGTTCACCTTGAAAAGATACTTTGTTCATCTTAATCTTGAGTCAAGAATTCACTTTTTCCAAAATCTAAGGATAATTTCCTATCATCAATCCATCCACAATCCTTACACTTTACTGCATCTCGCATTTTCACAACTGTACCATAACATTTTCTACATTTTGTGAATAATACTCCTAATTCTGGTGAATCGATAGTTGAATGAATAGTTCCATTGATATGGCTAATTATCTCTACTTTTACCACATCTTTAGCCAATGCAACATTCTTTTTTCTAAGGTGTCTTGTAACACAAACACATTCTAAATCTGAATTTGCTTTTTTACCATTGACAAATTTTATCATTATAGCAATCATTGATGGTAAATTTGCCTCTACAACGCCTATGATAATATCGCCTACTTTTGGAACTGTAATTTGCTTCTGTCTTTCTATTGATGCTAATCTTTCAGTAGAATCTAGACGAATTTCTCCAATTGCAGTGGCTCTAATTGAATCCTCATCCTCAAATGTATTTTCACCAGGCAAATATTCTTCAATTAATGCAATCTTCTCACCAGGAA
>JABHJJ010000190.1 GCA_018691945.1 Candidatus Nitrosopelagicus sp.
GAAGCTTGTACTGGAACAAATTTTGCAAAAATTTGGATGCATGTAGGAATGGTAACAATTGAAGGTGAGAAAATGTCAAAGTCATTGGGCAATACAAAATCAATAAAATATGTGATAGATAATTGGGGATCAAATATTATTAGATTATTTTGTTTAACTGGACACTACTCCAAAGTTATAGATTATTCAGAAGACATGCTAAAAGAAAATCTCACAAAATGGAGGCAAGTTGAGACATGTTATTACGAATTAATTCATGCCAATAGTGAAAATCAAGAAGATTCTGCGGAAATAATCAAAAAAATAGGCACAGAATTCGATGATGCATTAGAAGACGATTTTAACACACATTTGGCATTATCTGCATTTTTCCAACTAGTCAAAGAAGTAAACAGATTAGCAGCTGAAGAAAAACTAGGAAAAGAACAATCATCAATATTCAAAAAAGAATTAATGAGAATGATGAAGATTCTAGGATTACAAATTCCAGAAATGACTGAAGAAAAGAAACAGGAAGTAGATAATCTGATTCAAAATAGAGAGAAATTCAGAAAAGAAAAACAGTTTGAGAAAGCAGATGAAATACGAGATGAATTAAACGAACTGAATATAGAATTAATTGATCATAAAGGAAAAACTATCTGGATGAAAAAAGAAAAAATCAATGCAGAAAACTAATTCTAATTCACATCAATTATTTTCTGATTTATCAAATATTCAATACTGTCAATAAACGTCTCATTGCTAATTGCATCTTCACTCCACCATGCAGCATTATTTTTAATCCAGTCAGGTATAGGAATTGTTTCCTCTACGGTCTCAAACTCGTGTTTTGTTTTGTCTTTTGGTGCTTCAGAAACATTGACAGTTTTTGGCATGTTGATAATTTCTTGTTCAATTAAAAATTCCAATGCATTAACAAATGTCTCATCAGTTACAGTGTCATTAGCCCACCAACCAGCATTTGATTTAATCCATTGAGGGATAATAACTTCAGGTGTAACATCATCTAGTATTACACCCTGTTGAACAATTAGTCCTCCAACTGCAAACTTGCTTTGCTGGTCTGAATTACCGTCTCTAAAGTCACCAATACTATTTCCAGATGTACAGCCATTCTCCATTTCTGTTACATGTACAATCTCATCTAGTTCTGCAATGAATTTTGAATCAGCTAGTCCTGAGCCAAACATGTTTTGCAAATTAATGTAAGAGTCAAAGTCTGTATCAGAATACATTTTGAGTTCAGATAAAATTTGTAATGGTGTGAGTTGTGGAATTTTATCAATCATCAATGCAACCATTCCTGCAACATGTGGGGCAGCAGCTGATGTTCCAAAAAATGGCGTGTTGCCATATGCAGTTGTAGTTACAGCATCAGGTGCTACTAAACTCGGAGAAGATATGCAATTGTTAGTAGGACCCTGAGAACTAAATGGTTCTAATCTTGAATCATAGTAATTAATTGCACCAACTGAAATTATTCCTGCAGCATCAGTTGGGACACTCACACTACCTTCAGCAATTTGATACTCTAGTTTGTCTGAAGGTGAAAAGATTTCCAATATCGCATCAGATGTTTCTGAACTGCCATATTTCACCCCTAGACTGTAGGTTCCTGGCTTTTCAGGCGTAAAATACACATATTCAAAATTAATTGCATTAGCAGTTTCTTGTAAATTGGCAGAATATGCCACCTCTGCGCCATCCTCATCAGTGAGAGATAAATCAAAATCATTGATGGTATCACTTGGACTATCCCACATTAGATACAAAATAAATGGAATTTGTTTATCCACTCTGTCTTGTGTAGCTACAACTGAGATTCCTTCATCTAATCCCTCAAACTCGTGCCAACCATTCTCATTTGCATCAACATAGTTTCCTTCCCAATGAGTTTCAGCATAGTTGCCTGCTGACACTACAAAGGGAATTCCTGCATCAATTGCCTGTTCAACTTTTTTTGTCATCTCACTATTCCCATCAGTCGGATAGTTTACCCATCCTGCAGACATTGTTATTAGATCAACGTCTTGACTTATCGAGTAATCCATTGCATCTAAAAATTCAACTTCAGATGCAAATGTGTACAAGAATAATTCTGAATTTGGAGTGATATCAATTACAATTTCTGCAACTGCAGTGCCATGAATTAATTCTGAACCAAATCCTTCAAGAGGTATTTTTAGTCCATCAAAGTCATGACGAAATGATTTTGTTTCAGCAATGTTATTTTTTATCTCATCATTGGTATCATCAAAAGCCAAATCTAAAATTGCAATTTTAATTCCATCACCTTTAATTCCTAATTCGTGGGGAATGTTTGCGTGGATTGTTTTGTATCCTTCACCATAAAATGCACTTTGAATTGCTTTTGATGTTGGTTGTACTTTTGTGATATCAGGTATTTTATACAAAGTTGATAAATCATCAATTGGAATATTTATCTGGATTAAATCCTTGTTTATTGATTCAATGTTTGCATATTTTTTAATCTCATTTATCACAGCATCAGAAGTTTCATCTAAAATTACCAAAGCTCTGACATCACCGTCCTTGTATTCAAGACCTAACTTTTTTGCATCATCTTCTTTGTCATCTGACTTTGATAGTACCTTGGTTAACACTTTGAAGGAAGTATCTTCAGGTGCTGCCTCTACCTTTTCAGGCGCAGATACAGCCTCAAATGACTCCTCAACTGGCACCTCAACGGGGGCACTAATGGGGGTGGCAAGACTTTCTGCTACTACCTCATTGTATTCCTCTTCAGGGAGGGCAAATGACTCATCAGGTTTGGCAGCTGCTGCTTCTGCCTTTTCTTGGGAGCTGTCTGATGAATCACTTGCAACACTTGCTGCAACTGTGGATGTAGTTTCAGTAACGGGTGCATCTAGTGCTTTAAAAATTTGAACTTTGTTTCCATCTGCAACATAGATTTTTCCATTAGAATCAACCGAAAGTCCAGATGGATCATTAAATGCAGTACCTGCACCATCAGCATCAGTAATTGATTGTACAAATGCTCCTGTTGAATCAAAAATTTGAACTCGCTTATTGACATTATCAACAGTGTAAATTCGATCATGAGAGTCAACTGCAACTTTATGAGGATTGTTAAATGTGCCACCTGCACCATCAGCATCAGTAATTTTTGTTACAAATGCATATGAGGGAGAAGCCTCAAAAATTTGAATATTGTTTTGAGTTCCAAAATCAGAAACAATTATTCTTCCTGTGGAATCAATTGCAACACCAACAGGGTCATCAAACAAAGTACCACCCTCAGTTACACCATCCATTGTTTTTAGATGAGTTCCAGTTGAAGAGTAAATCTTTATTTTATCATGGCCTTTATCTACAACATAAATATTATTTGAAGAATCTACTGCAACACCGTGAGGGTTTAAGAAGTGAGTAGTATCGTCAGGGGTTGTTGTAGTGGCAGTACCAAGAGTTAATTCAAGAGAACCAGTTGCAGAATACACACGAACAGTTGCATGAGTTTGATCAGTAGCAAGAATTCTACCATTTGAATCAATTATGACATCGTCTACATCAGTCAATCCAGTAATAATATTAGATGAAAATACTCCATCTGATGTGAATTTACTAATTACACTAGGATTATCTGCAACAAAAATCTCACCTGCAGAATTTGTATCAACGTGAGCTGCAAATGTAAAAGACTGTCCAACTATTCCATTAGTAGCAGTTACTTCAGTGATTGATTGAATAAAATCACCACCAGATGGAGTAGATGATAAAACAGTACCAGGAAGGGATTTTGAAACACCTGCAATAGGTTGCAATAAAATCACTTTATTATCAGATTCATCAGCAGCATAAAGCCATCCGGTTCCATTAAGCGCGATTGAAACAACTCTATTGAGTAATGCATCAACACCTGAAGTAACACTTACACCATAATGAAAGATGGAATTCAAATTAGAATCATAAGCTTGTACAGTGCCACAGGAATACGAGCCAATGTAGATATTGCCTGCATCATCTATCTCCACACTATCAGGATTAGATAATCTACCGTCACTGTTACAAGTCTGTCCAGAACCAACACCTATTTCTCCCACATTATTTCCAGATAAATCAAAAATCTCAACACTACCTTCGTCTGGATCACGATCTACAACAATAATTCTAGAGCCATTTACTGCAATTCCTCTAGGACCATTAGTATCAGTATCATCATCAGCAGAAGTTACTGGAACCACTTGTAGAACAGTTCCAGCACTATTAGCAATTCGAAATTCATCATTATTCATAATAGTAGCAAAAATATGATTAGTGGAATTTACTGCAATGCCCATAGTTCCAGCAGTAAGTCCTGATGTAATGAAATTAGGATTAATCTCAGAAAGATTAGGATTTAATTTTGCTATACGTCTACTCAGACTTTCTGTTCTATCAGTTACAAAAACATTTCCATCAGTATCAAAATCAATTTTTGTTGGAGAACCAACCCAACTAGTAGAACCTGTGTTTAGTAAAGTTCCATGAATATCATATTTACGAATTTGAGTATCAGTTGTATACACATTGTTTGATGAATCTACTGCAACACCATTAATGCTAGTTATACTTTTGAATATTTTTGAAAATGCAAATCCCTGAGGGGTCTTATCAAAAGTACTACTAGTAACATTTGATTTTTGAATAACTCCACCAAGTGAACCAGGGGTTACTTCAAGTTCAATAATTTTGGTACCACCAGATACAATTGTTCCTAGATCACAAGTTTCTGTTTGAGAAGACAACGAACATGTTGCATTAACATTTGCAACAGATAACTGAGAAGGCAAAATAGTCACCACTTCAACGTCTGATGCAGAAGCAGGTCCACTGTTAGTCACAGTAATGGTATAGTTGTAATTTTGATTTTGAATTATCAACCCATCAGTAACAGTATTTGAATTAATTTCAGTGGTAATTGCAAGGTTTGCCTGAGAAGGAGGAGTTGGAGGAGAGGGAGCATAAGTATTCTGAAAAAGTCCAAGACCCAAGATAAACACCAAAGTAAATAAAATTATGAAATTATGCAGATAGTATCCAAAATAATTAAATTTCTTATTTTTAAAAAAGATTTAGGTTTATGTGAGTTTATGACAAAAAGAAAATAAGAAAAATTAAACAAAAAATGATGAAATTATCAAAAGTTAGGAATGTCTAATTAGTTGCATCTAATTTTCGCGGCCTTTAATAGAATCAAAATATTATAAAATACATGAATCCGTGGAATAAATTTTGGAATTGGTATGAAAATAAAATTCTTGGAAGCATTGTAATCATTGCAGTTATTCAGTTCATTCAA
>JABHJJ010000191.1 GCA_018691945.1 Candidatus Nitrosopelagicus sp.
ATGATGCACTGGAACAAACAGTACAATGGTATCTAAATAATCAATCATGGTGGGAGCCACTAGTAAATGAAAATACTCTACACCCACAACCCTGGACTGTATCCTGGAAATGAAATTCCTGGTAACTGGCTCTGCTGGATTGATAGGTTCTCAAGTAGTACAAGATCTTACAAAACAAAATCATACAGTATATTCTTGTTATCATGATGTAATCCCCGAATGTGGAATTATCACCAAATTAGATTTGACAAATCCAGATGATATTAAAAAAACTGTAAATGAAATTTCTCCTGATGTGATAATTCACTTGGCTGCAATGACCGGAGTTGATCTTTGTGAGACAGAACAAGACTTGGCAATGACAATCAATGCAAAGGCAACCAAAATACTAGCAGAACAAGCAGCAAAAAATAATTGCTTTTTTGTCTATGTTTCAACTGACTATGTCTTTGATGGGAAAATAGGTATGAAAAAAGAAAACGATTCACCAAATCCATTAGGATTTTATGGTAAATCAAAACTAGCTGGTGAGCTGTCATTAAACAATTTGGCATCTGGATGGTGTATTGCAAGGACTAGCACTCCATTTGGGAACCATTCCACAAAAAAGTCATTTCCATTATGGGTAAAAGAGAATCTAGAATCAAAAAAAGAGATTCCTGTATTAACTGATCAGTTTACTTCCCCCACATATGTCCCAAATCTCTCAAAAATGTTAATTGAAGTAACATCAAAACAAATCTCAGGTATTATTCATCTAGCTGGCGCTACAAGAATTTCAAGATATGATTTGGCACAACTAGTTGCTGAAAAGTTACATTTGGAAAAAAAATTACTATCTCCTACAAAAATTGATAATATGAATTGGAAAGCACAAAGACCAATGGATTCTTCACTTGATGTCTCATATGCTGCAGAAATTCTAGATGAAAAACCCCAAGAAATTCAACAAAGCCTAGAGTTATTTTTAAGTAATTTAGATACATGATTTACATTTGAGAAATACTTTTAATAATATGTAAGATAATCTTACATTATGTCAAATGAGATTATATTCACTACAATAAGCAGTAAGGGTCAGATAGTTATACCAAAAAAGGTGAGAAAAAAACTTGACATAAAAGATGGAAATATCTTTACAATAACTGAAAAAAAAGGTCTAATTGTATTGAAAAAACAAAGTCTAGAATTAACTCAAGATGACATTGTTACTCTAGAGTCAATAAATGATGCTTGGAATGAGATACAAAACAACAAAGGAGGAAAATCCAACACCAAAAAATTCTTTGCGGAATTTGCTAAATGGTAGTATCCCATATTGTTTGGTCTGAAAAGTTTAGAAAAGAAGTTACAAAAATTAAAGATAATAAAATTAAAGAAAAATTAGAAAAACAATTACACAATATTGTAGAATGTCCAGAAATTGGTAAACCCTTGAGATATACTTTGAAAGGTGAGCGAACTATCTATGTGAAACCTTATAGATTGATTTATTCATATCAAAAAACAACTCTGTACCTACTTCGTTTTGAGCATAGAAAACATGTCTATAAATAAAAACTAAACATAAATTACAGATAACTAGTTTCATGAATCATTGAAAGGAATTATCTTACACGGTGGTCATGGCACAAGGTTAAGACCCTTAACCCACACAGGACCTAAACAGCTTTTACCAATTGCAAACAAGGCAATGTCTCAATATGCACTAGAGGATCTAAAGACTGCCGGAGTTACAGATATCGGAATTATAATTGGCGATGTGTATCCAGAAAAAGTTAAAGAGTATTATGGTGACGGTTCAAATTTTGGTGTAAAAATTACCTACATCTATCAAGATCAACCAAAAGGAATCTCACATGCAATAAGACTGTGCAAGGATTTCATTGGTAATGATAAATTTATTGTTTATCTGGGGGATAACGTATTACGAAAAGATCTTACTGATTATACAAAAAAATTCACATCATCAGACTCTGATGCAATGATTTTACTCTGTGAGGTTGATGATCCCCAGAGATTTGGAATTGCAGAACTGGACTTAGACAATCCAGGGAAGATAAAAAAGATTGTAGAAAAACCAAAAGATCCCCCATCAAACTTGGCAGTAATTGGAATTTACTTTCTTACTCCGAAAATATTTGACATTATTGATAACCTAAAGCCTTCATGGCGAGGCGAATATGAAATCACAGAAGCACTTGATAATTTAATGAATCAAGGAAACAAGATAGAATATGATACCGTTACTGGTTGGTGGAAGGATACCGGAACACCTGAGGATATCATTCACGCAAACAAGCTAGTACTTGATTCCATTGGAACTGAAAACCAATTTCTAATTGATACAGATGCTGAAATTAAAGATAACATTGTAATTGGAAAAGGAACTGAAATTTCTCGAGATTCCTTTGTTACAGGTCCTGTAATTATTGGCAAAAACTGTTCCATTGGACCTGCAGTAAGAATTGGACCATACGTTTCCATTGGGGACAACTGCAAGCTGCAAAGATGCGAGATTCAAGACTCTATAATCATGGCAGACTGTACCATTAACGCAAAGGTTGATTTTTCATGCAGTATTATAGCACACGGCTCTGAAATTGAGGACTCGGATACTCCAAAGAAGCACCAGTTCCTACTGGGTGAAAGATCTCAGATTAAACTCTAAAGACAAATTTAGATTACATCATTTTAGTTAACACATAAAAATTAGATTTTATTTCAATGTACAATTAATGAAATATTTTTTTCTGAATATATTCATTTTATAAATATGGCCAAAAATTTCCTAGTCCACCGTAGTTCACAGGAACATGATAATCATAAAGCTAAATAATTAAATACAATAGGTCTCTATATACACATATGGAACAAACATCAATTGCAGTATCTAAAGAGTCAAAGGAGAGATGGGAAGAATTCAAAAATCACAAACATGAATCCTTTGAAGCAATGATTAACCGAGTTTTAAAATCTCAAGCTGAAGAAGATGATAAACTGCTTACAGATACAGATATTTTAGAAATTGAAAAATCCATCAAGGATATCAAAAAGGGCAAGTTTAAGACATTAGAACAAATGAAAGCAAAATATGGTCTATGACTTGGACTGTAATCTTTACTGTAAAATCTGAAAGAGATCTTGCAAAGTTACCTGATGACATTGCTAAAAAAATTATTCTTAAAATAGAAGAAATTGCAGCAGACGATCCATATGATTATCTTGATAGAATGACAAATTCACCATATTACAAATTTAGAGTGGGTGTTTACCGGGGAATAGTAAATGTAGTAAATGACAAGATGATTCTGCAACTAGTACGGGCAAGACATCGCTCCCAATCTTATAAAAAATAAAGTTTCTAACATGACCTACAAATCTAATTAAATTTTACAATACTTGCCCCCTATAATTTTCTATAAAATACTGCAGTTACAAGTATTCAGCTAGGAAACAAAACTGTTTTTTAAAGACTTGCAATTTTTACCAGTTAATTTAAGTTCAAAGATTTAAAATTAAATGGAAAATCATACATTAAAAAAACTAATTCTTTACATAATGGTAATATCTTGATTAAATTGAATTGAAACTTGCCTGCATACCTGCATACAATGAGGCGTCACACATTGAAAGTTTAGTAAAGTCAGCAAAGAATCATGTTGACTCTGTTATAGTGTGTGATGACGGTTCTACAGATAACACTGCAAAAATTGCCAGAAATGCTGGAGCTGTTGTAATTTCTCAAAGTAATCAAGGGTATGGTGCAGCTATCTCTACTCTATTTGACTATGCACGAAGGAACAATGCAAAAATTATGGTAACACTAGATGGG
>JABHJJ010000192.1 GCA_018691945.1 Candidatus Nitrosopelagicus sp.
ACTGCAATTTCCATAAAACCAATCATTCCAATTATTGCAATAACAAGTAATCTTTCTGCACGTTCACCAATACCAATTCCTTGCATCTTTATTCCTGCAGCATCGGCTTTTGCTCGTGCATAACTAACCAATAAGGAAAGAGTGATTGCAATAAACACCAAATATGGTTCAGTATAATTTCCAATTAAAATTCCAAAGAATATAGCTACTTCGGCAATTTTATCAAATACAGAGTCTAAAAAGCCTCCTGATTTTGAGATTTTATTTGTATAACGAGCAACCTGACCATCAACTATATCAAAAAAGCCAGATGCCAAGAGAGCAATACCGCCAAGAATTAGTGCATATTCAAATCCAATTCCATAGATAATAGATGCAACAAATGCAAGTGCAAGACCTATACCAGTAAAGACATTGGGTGATAATCCAGTTGCTGCAAAAGATTTTCCAATTTTTTGTAATGCAGGTTTTAAAGAATCACGTAAATTATTTAACAATTAATTTCCTCATTTTAGGTTCATGGCAATAATAATTGAGATCATTCTAGCGGCTAAAGAAGCAGTGGCACCGTTATCAAACATAGGATTTAACTCAACAATATCTGCCGCCTTTATTTTTTTATTTTTTAAGGCAACAACCATATCATATAATTCACGAGAAGTAATACCAATTGCTTCGGGATTTCCAACACCCGGAGCAAAAGCAGGATCTAAGACATCAAGATCAATACTAACATAAAGATTCTCAAATTTATCAGTCATTTGTTCTAATAATTTTGGGCCATTGCCACTTCTAATATCAGAATCAGATATAGTTTTTATATTATTTTCAGTAAGAAACTCTAATTCTTCTTTTACAAATGCACGTGCACCAATATGTATAATATTTTCAGAACCACGTTCTTCGACAATTCGTCTCAAATAAGCAGCATGACTTAGTTTGGTATCTGCAAATTCATCTCTCAAATCATAATGCGCATCAAATACAACATATCCCGTATCTTTTGGATAACTCATGTAACTACCATAAGTTAGAGAATGTTCACCACCAAGAATGATTAATTGATTTGATGATTCTTTCAACTCAGTAGTAGTTTTTCTAACCATGTCAATCATATTTTGAGTAACAACTGTGTGTTGAAGATTTCCTAAATCTTTAACGTTAGATTGTTCTAAATCAACTCCAAATTCGGGCATAAAAATTTCAATGTTATTAAATGCATCACGAATTGCATCAGGACCAAAACGACATCCTGGCTTGTATGAATGAGTTGAATCAAATGGAACGCCAAATAATGTTGCGAGAGGTTCAGAATCATCTGTAGGAGATATAATTTTTGGAGAATTGGTCAAATACAAATCAGCATAACTCATTATACAGAATTTAAATCACTTTAAAATAAACTCATGCCCAATTAATTAGGCTGACATGGAGATTCATCGCATAAACAATATTTGTGAGATTCACCGCAATCAGTACAGATCAATATCTTTCCATGCATGTATTTTTATTGCAAAATTTCTATTTAACCACTAGAAAGAAATGATAAATCATTCATTAGACCTGAATTATAGGTCGTTTTGAGAGAAGGGGTGGAAGATTTAAGGTGGAATGCGGTTTACCTGAATTTTGTTTAGAAATTTCTTCTACAAAATTATCAAATGATATCTCTTTCACATCGCTTTGAGTTCTATCTCTAACACTCAGATTTGCAGAACCGACCTCTTTTTCTCCAATAACAAGCACATAACGAATCCATTCTTTTTCAGATTCACGTATTCTTTTTCCAATCGATTCATTTCTATCATCGATATCTACACGAATATTTTGTGCAGTGAGTTTATCCGAGAGTTTTTGAGAAAATTCCAAGAATTCATCTTTTAGTGGAATTATACGAACTTGAGTTGGAGCAAGCCATAGTGGAAACATTGGTTTTCGTCCTTCTTTAGCATCTTTTGCACATTTTTCAAGTAATGCATACATGACACGTTCAATTGCACCACTAGGAGAATTATGTAAAATGATTGGATTTATAGTAGAATTATTCTCATCAACGAATTCAATCCCATATCTTTCACCATTCTCAACATCGATTTGATCAGTTGATAATGCAGATGCTTTTCCCAAATTATCGATATAGTTAAACTCCCATTTTAACACAAAATAGAAGAATCGTTCTTTCCACATTTCAACCAATACAGGTTTATCCAATTTTTTTACCATGTCTAAAATTAAGTTTTTATTTTCATTGTAGAAATCTTCAGTGAAACGTATGGCCATTTCATAATCATCGTGTTCAATTCCAACATTTGTTAGAACATCACGAGATAGATCAAAACGTTTTCTGAATTCATCAATCGCTTGCGGAATATCCTTACAAAATGCATGGCAGTCAGGCATTGTAAATGCACGTAATCTTCGAAGGCCAACTAGTTCACCAGACTGTTCACGTCTAAAGCTATAACGGGTTAATTCATACAAACGATAAGGTAGATTTTTGTAAGACATTTGAAAATCATGGGCCATCAAAAATTGCCCAAAACAAGCAGCAAACCTCAAGAATAATTTCTTTCCATCAGCATCAATATTGTACTGTCTTGCAGGAAATCGGTTGAAATAACTTTCCATGCTTGGATGATGTGAGTCATACATTATTGGCGTCTCTACCTCATATCCACCATAATCTTTGACTTTATTTGTCACATATTGTTCTAATAGACCCTTTATCAAACGACCATTTGGAAAATAACGCATATTTCCATGATCGGATGCAGGCTCGTAATCTGCAATGGCTAATTTTTTCATTAATGCCACATGTGGAGGAGGTTCATCAGAATTTCTTTTTTTATCAGATTCATACTTTGCCAGAATTTCCAATTTTTTGTGTTTTGAGAAATTAAATTTATCAAACTCAACCAATGTTCCATCAGGAGACAAGATGTACCAGTATGACTTTATTTTTGATTCAGATTCTAATGCTTGAGATGTCTGCTCTTTTTTCTCTCCAGCAGTGATTACTTTGGAGCTTTCAGCTAATGGGTGACCCTTTACTTTAACATTATACGATTTGGTCCAACCAAAAGGTGCTCTGCTAACTTCCAATTCAGTACATTCACTTTCCATTAATTTTAGTAAAGATAATGCGGTGGAGGGCGCAGATAAATCTGAACTCAGATGAGCATATGGATAAAGTAAAAGTTTTGAGCAGCCAATTTTTTTCATTGATTCTTTAATTTGTGAAATGCCATCTTTTGCCACATCTTCTGTGTCATCCTTTTCTACTGCAACAAAACAAACAACAACCTCATCTATCGATACAGGTTTTGGGTCAATCTCTTCAGCTGACTGAATCTCTTTTTTTGTTGGCTCATATGAGATATTATCACAGTGTAATTGTAAGATTCTCATAATGATTGAAGTATTTGCCGCAACTTATAATTTACTTCAACTAAAATATAGACCATGAAAGAAAAAAAAGATAAAGATCATGCACATTTTGTTAACGATGATCCTACAAAATTTGACCCCGAAGAGACAAAAGACTTAGCAAAAGAAGCAATAAAAAAATTCAAATCATTAAACAGTTAACTAAATCCTGCACCAAATTCATCACCTTTGGTCAAAGGATCAATATCTTTAGCATTTTTCATTGCAATATACAAAAATGCTTCATTTACTACTTCTTCAGTATTTGATATATCCACACCTAAGCTAATTGCAAATTTCTGTAAATGTTCCATAACATCAGAAGACGGATCATCATAAGGAATGTTTTCATCTGTGATCTGTGATGCAATCTTTTCTACACATTGATTGCGGAAGGTATCATCCAATAATTTTTCATAAAATCACTGTGTATTAAACAGTCAGGTTTCATTTTCATCATGTCCAACTACATGTTTTTCACAATAATAGAGATCATTCATGTTACAATAATAAGAACAATCATCATCACATAATGCGCATTTAGGTTTGTGATCGTCAGTAAATAATTTGTAATGATAGATTTTACTTTTCAATTTTTTCAAGTTGGGTTTTAAGAGAGAGTGAACTACGAAGTATTAATCCAGATAGACCTAAATTTTGTATTAACATATTTGCAGATTCATTGAGTGCATCAT
>JABHJJ010000193.1 GCA_018691945.1 Candidatus Nitrosopelagicus sp.
AGATAATTTAGAGTCCAATGCAGAATACAAGGGAATGGATATGGATAGATTAAAGATTATAAATGCAACAACGCATAAGGGCGTAGTAATTAAGAGATTTATCCCAAGAGCACAAGGACGTGCAACCGATAAAAATGACGTCTTAACACATGTAGAACTGGTGGCACAGGAGTTTTAGAAATGTCAGCAGTAAAGAATGTCATCAAAGATAACTACAACATGATGTTGTTGAAAGATTATCTTAGAGCAAAAATTAAAGATGCAGGATTTGCAAATGCAGAAGTTTCAAAAACACCAACAGGGACTAGAATTGTCTTACACGTCACCAGACCAGGAATTGTAATTGGAAGAAAAGGAACAGGTATTAAAGAATTAACTGAAAAACTAGAATCAGATTTTGGAATGAAAAACCCACAAATTGCAGTTGAGGAAATTACAAAACCAGAATTATCTCCAGCAGTGATGTGTAACAGAATGGCATCCCATCTTGAAAGAGGTACTGCATTCAGACGAGCAACAATGTGGACAATTCAACAGATTATGGAAGGAGGTGCAATGGGAGTAGAGATTACAATTTCAGGAAAATTAAGAGGCGACAGATCTGCCTTTGAGAAACATTCACAGGGAATTTTACCAAGAGCAGGACACCATGCAGATGTTATAGTTGCAGAAGACATCGCACACGTTGAAACAGCAATGGGACTAATTGGAGTTAGAATTAGAATTGCTCAAAAGGAAAAATTAATTCCAGAATTTGAGATGAAAGGAAAAACACAAGAAGAGAAAGATGAAGAAGTTAGAGTCAAGAAAGAGGCAGATGAAGCACTTGTAAAGGCACAATCAGAATCCGAGATAATTAAAATTGAAGAGGAGAAGATGAAAGAAATGCCAGATACAATGGAAGATGAAGAGGAGAAGATGAAATAATGGCTATGCTAAAAATGAAATCTATTAGAGAATTAAATGAAAAAGACTTGAAAGACAGAGTGGAACAAATGAAAACAGAATTATCAAAATTACAAACTGAAAATGCCAAAGGAACACTCCGAAAAGAGACTGGAAAAATCAGAAAAGTCAGAAAAGAAGTTGCAAGGCTTTTAACACGACTAAATGAGGTTAAAAAACAATGAAACTGATCATGACATCGGAATTTGATTTGATTGGACAGGATGTAACAATTACAGGTTCAAAGAATAAAGAAATTGTTGGAATTAGCGGTAAAATTATCATGGAAACTAAGAACATGATCATACTGGATACCAAAAATGGAAAAAAGAATCTTCCAAAAGATATTTGTCAATTAAGTAACAACGATGGGATCATTACAACCGATTCAACTAGATTATGCAAAAGACCTCATGAAAGATTGGAGATGTTAGTATGACAAGAGATATTGGGATTAAAGTAAATGCACCTAAAGAAGAACCACGGAAAGGAGATAAGAAAAATCCATTCAATGGAACACTTCCAGTTCGTGGAAAATTATTTGAAGGTAAAGTCGTTAAAGCAAAAGGAAAAGATACAGTGGTACTTCAAAAAGAGGCTCCAGTGTACTTTAGTAAATTCAAAAGATACGGAAGAAGTAAAAATAGTATTCATGCACACGTACCATCAAACTTGCAAGTAAATGAAGGAGATATTGTTGTCGCTGCAGAATGCAGACCATTAGCAAAGTCAGTGTCATTTGTAGTAGTGGAGGTTAAAGAATAATGGGTGGAGCACGTAGTAAAGGTAGTAAAGGAGTAGAAGATTTCAAACCATACATTACAAGATCAATTCCAGTAGGTGCACGAATTACATGTGCAGATAATTCAGGTGCAAAAATTATTGAAATAGTAAATGTACATCAACATAAGACAAGAACATCAAGACTTCCTGCAGCATCTGTAGGAGACTTTTGTAATGTTGTAGTCAAAAAGGGACCAGCTGAATTAAGAAAACAAATTCACGGTGCAGTAATAATTAGACAGAAATATGCAGTTCACAGACCAAATGGAGTTAGAGTTCAATTTGAAGATAATGCAGGAGTTTTAATTACACCTGAAGGCGAAATGAAAGGAACCGATATCAAAGGTCCTGTTGCATCAGAAGTTACAGAAAAATGGCCAAGAGTAGCAAATTTGGCAAAGATGGTGGTATGATATGAATCCAAGAAAAATGAGAAACCAGCAAATTTACTATGCAACTATGAAGACTGCAAGTAAGCAATTATCCTGTGCACTTTCAAAAGAATTGAGAAAAAAATATGGAAAGAGAAGTACACGTATTCTAAAAGGTGATACTGCAAAAATCATCAGAGGAGAATTTGCAGGCGTTGACGGTAAAGTTACAAAGATTTCCATTCCAGACAGAGGAGTAAATATTGAGGGAGTGAAAAAAGAAAAACTAAAAGGCGATAAATTTGACGTATATGTTCGTACAACCAACATCGTTGTGACAGCATTAGATACAGAAGATAAATGGAGAATTAACAAATTAGAAGGAAAGAAGGCAACAGCTGCAAGAGCAGAAGATAAACCAAAAACTGAAAAGAAGGATATAAAAAATATAACAAAAGTCAAAACAAAGAAAGGAGCTAATGAAGAATAATGGTAAAAATTGCAGGTAGTAAGAAACTCAAAAGACAAATGGCACCACTATTCTGGGGAATTACCAGAAAAGAAAAACGATTTGTGGTCACAGTAAAGCCAGGAACTCATGGAAAGAATGTATCCATACCAATTTCCGTATTTCTAAGAGATACGCTAAAAATTGTTACTAGCCTAAGAGAAGCAAAATCGGTTATCTACTCAGGCAAGATCAAAGTAGACGGAGTGGTTAGAAAATCATTACATCATGGCGTTGGTTTAATGGATGTAGTAGAATTAGAAGGTTCTAATAAAACATACAGACTAGTTCCACAAAATGGAACATTACTAAAACCAATCGAGATAGATGATGCAGAAAAAACAAAAAAATTCGTACTCGTAAAAGCAAAGACCACAGTCAAAAATGGAAAGACTCAACTTGGTTTTCATGATGGTAACACATTGTTAGATGATACTCAGGTATCAGTTGGAGACACATGCGTGCTACAAACACCAGAGATTAAGATTCTTGAAATAATTAAATTAGAAAAAGGAATGAACTGTTTAATCATTAAAGGTGCTAACGCAGGAAAGATTGGAAAGATAGATGAGATTAAAGAAGGAACATTCAGTATTCCAAAAAGTATCGACATTACATTAGATGACAGACAAATTGAGATTCCAGCTAGACTGGTAATGCCAATTGGTAAAGACGAACCGGGGATAAAGATTAGGTGATTTTATGGCACAAGAAATACAAAACGTGATGAAAGAAATCAAACTAGAAAAAGTTGTTTTAAACATGGGACTTGGAAAATCTGGCGAAGCAGTAGAAATTGCTAAAAAAGCGTTAGGACAAATTTCTGGCAAAAAAGTTAACGAGAGACCAGCAAGAAAAGCACATAGAGACTGGGGAGTCAGAAAAGGAGAACCGATAGGAGCTGCAGTTACAATTAGAAGCAATGAAGGAAAAGAATTACTAAAAAGATTGTTTGAAGCAAAAGGAAACCGAATTAATGGTCATTCTTTTGACAACATGGGAAACCTATCATTCGGAATTTTAGAGCATATTGATATTCCTGGAATCAAATATGATCCAAAGATCGGGATTTTAGGATTAGACATTACAGTCAGATTAACAAGACCAGGATTTTCTATTTCTACAAGAAGCAAGCATAAAGCAAGTGTTGGAAAACATCATAGAATTACACCAGATGAAGCAAAGGAATATCTTACAAAAGAATTCGGAGTTAGTGTTTACTAATGGTAAAAAATAGAGAATATGGGGATAGAGGAACAGGTTTTACACCTAGACTTGAAAGCGTTCCAGGAACAAAGAATGAGAAAAAGTTTGGACGGGGTGCAAGATGGTGCAGAAGATGTGGATGTTATGTATCTATTCAAAAATATGACTTACACTTGTGCCGACAATGTTTCAGAGAAGTTGCAAGTTCTCTAGGATTTAAAAAATTAAGGTGATATGATATGCCAGCAATGAATGTATTAGCAAATTTATTTGTAACAATTTACAATACTGAAGCTCGAAGAAAATCAGAATGTATCGTTCTTCCAACTTCTAAAATTGGAACAGAGGTATTGAATACGCTGAAAAAAGATGGATACATCAAAGACTATGAAAGAACTGAAGACAACAGAGGTGGAAAATTCAAAATAGAATTATCAGCAAAGATTACAAAATGTGGTGCAATTAGTCCAAGATTCAAAGTTAAAAAAGATGAATATTTGGAATGGGAGAAACAATACCTTCCATCATTTAACAGAGGTATGCTAATAGTTACAACAAATCAAGGAGTGATGTCCCATCACGAGGCATCCAACAAGGGATTAGGAGGATTTTTGGTAGGATATGTCTACTGAGCAATTAGAAAAGTTAGCAACTGAATTAGAGATTCCTGATGGAGTTACAGTAACTTACAACAAACCAATGATCACAGTTCAAGGACCACTAGGAAAGACTTACAAAAGTTTCAAAAAAATTCCAGTGACAATTGATGTTGCAGATGGTAAAGTACTATTCAAAGCACAAGGTACACGAGATAAAAGCCGTGCAATTATGAATACTTCACGCTCATTAATCAGGAATCTTTGTGAAGGAGTTGTCGAAGGATATACAATAAAGATGAAGATTGTTTTCTCACACTTTCCAATTAACATTAAAGTTGAAGGCAAAACAGTCCTAATTGAAAACTTTCAAGGTGAACGTGCTGCAAGAAAGACAAACATTTGGGGAGAGACTAAAGTAGTCCCAAAAGGGGACGATGTCATAATTACAGGTCATGTATTGACAGATGTTTCACAGACTGCCGCAGAAATTGAAACTGGTTCAAGAGTAAAAAATAAAGATCACCGCGTATTTTTAGACGGAGTCTACAAATTTGAAAAGAAAAAGGGTATAGAAAATTAATCAGAATATAATTGACCCTAGATAACGAATTCAAAGAACAAACTGAAAAATTAGTTACAGATACATTAGTATTATACAAAAATTCAGGGGCATCTCCTAGAATTGGCGATGTTTGGAAATGTGAAAATATAGGAGATTTTTTATGTGGTTTTTTTGTAGGAGAGATGGTCGGTTCAGCACTTAGTGCATTTCAAGTTTATCATAAAAGAGAGCCAAGTGCAGAAGAACATATGGAAATTGTAGGAATTGTTGAGAAACACTCAGATGAAATAGCTACTTTTTTCACAAAATTCAATTCAAATTAATTCGTCGGAAGGATTAAATCG
>JABHJJ010000194.1 GCA_018691945.1 Candidatus Nitrosopelagicus sp.
ACCGCAAAAAAAATTCTTGGTGATTCACACCAAATGAATGGAATAATTCCTGTTACTGAAGATGGAAGTTATGGTGAAAAAGGCTATGTAACTGATGTATTGGAAAAACTTTTGGAAGAAAACACGTATGATGCAATTTACACATGCGGTCCTGAATTAATGATGTACAAAACTGTTCAAATGGCTAACAAAAAAGGAATCTTTGTCCAAGCAAGTTTAGAAAGAATGATGAAATGTGGTGTTGGTATCTGTGGAAGCTGTTGTGTTAATGATGACCTTGTTTGTCGTGATGGAACTATCTTTGATGGTGATCATTTATCCACGAAATCCGAATTTGGTCACTCTCATAGAACAAAATCTGGCATTTTAGAAGAAATATGACAATAGAATTCAAGCAAGGTTTAAACTCAATGATTTTTCAAGCTGATTAGATAATAAATGGCAACTCCAAAAATAGTTTTAACTGCAGATAGAACTTTAATGTCTCCTTATAGAGGAATTTCTCTTGCAACTTTCTTTGGCTGTGCTCCTGCAATTGATCCTAATCGTGATAAAAACAGTTTTTGGTATAAAGTATTAAAAAATCAAGTAACTCCAAAAATACTATTTGATTTTATATGTAATTGGTCGCCTGATATCAATGGCGTAGCAAAATTTGCTCCGTATGGATTAAGAAAAGTTGAAGCTGGGTTATTACGTGATGGTTTTGCACGAAAAGATGTAGTTATTGCACATCCTAATCACATTGAAAAATTCATTGGTCCTGAAACTGAAGTAGTTGGAACATACGAAATGGATCCTCTTGGAATGGGCCCTGTAACAATGACATTCACCTTTGGACGAAAACAAACATCATATGATGAATTTTACAATGCAGATTTACATAGAAGAATTAACGCTGCAAAGAAAAAGAATGGCAGTCATGCTAAAGTAATTGCTGGTGCATCTGGTACCTGGCAATACAACTATGCTCCTGAAAAAATCGAAGAATATGGATTATATGCAATTCTTGAAGGTGAATTAGGAGGTATTGCTCCTGAGATTGATGGACATGCTGGTAGATTTTTCAATTATTTGATAGATGGTCAATTTGAAAATATGGATCCTTTCAGAAAAAGAAAAGATTTCAAAGTTGATATTAAAGAATTCAAACGTGGTGATAAAACACATCATGGAAGATTTGTTAATTTCTGGGATAGACCTGAATTAGATGATATTCCTAACATTGTAGAACCAAGTATGCATGGAATGGTTGAAGTAATGCGTGGTTGTGGTCGTGGATGTAAATTCTGTGATGTGACACTTCGCTCTTTGAGATATTATTCCCCTGAGAAAGTCAAGAAGGAAATCGAAGTTAATATTAAAAAAGGTGGAATGGACAGAGCATGGATTCACAGTGATGATATCTTTGTTTATGGTATGGACATTAAAACCGCCAAAAACATGGAACCCAATAGAGATGCATTAGAAGATCTGTTTAAAGCAATTATGTCTACTGGTGTTAAACATACTAATCCAACTCATGGAACACTTTCAGGAGCAATTGCAGATGAGCGACTTGTACCAAGTCTTTCAAAAATCACAAATGCTGGACCTGATAATTTAACTGGAATTCAATGTGGATTTGAAACTGGCAGTACCAGACTGATTGAAAAATATGCTGATAGAAAACTTGCACCATATAGTCCTGATGAATGGCATTGGGTTGTAAAAGAAGGTGTCAAAACACTTAATGAAAATTATTGGATTCCTGCATTTACTCTGATTATGGGTTTAGATAATGATGAACAACCTGAAGATGGTTGGGAGACTATTCGATTAATCAGTGAGTTAGAGAGAGAACAGCCTGAAGCAATGTTTACTGCTACTCCTCTGACATTTGTTCCAATAGGATTACTGGAAAAATCAGAATTTTATGATATGGGTCAAGATAATGACCCAACCCAGTTAGGTGTCATGTACAAGACTTGGCAACATAACTTCAAGTATGGAATTCAAAAATTCATGACTAAGACTGGAAAACATGGTGCTGCTGGAAAACTAAAGGCCACTGCATTTAATGGACTTGCACGTTCGTTAGGTGGTGTCCCATTAGGTGCTATGGAAAGATATGCTAGACGTAAAGGTCGAGAACATGAGCGTGTAATTGAGAAAATTAAAGCCGAATATTGGTAATTCCCAAATACATAAATTCCTAAATTTTAGCGTAATTCTATGGCAACACACGGTTCACTTACAAAAGCAGGTAAAGTAAGAGGTCAGACTCCTAAAGTAGAGGGAAGAAAGATTGTTGGAACAAACTCCAAATTACGCAATAAAAGTAATTTTAGAAAAAGATTTGTCTTAGCTACATTAGGACATGGTGGAAAAATGCCGGGTCAAAACAAAGCAAGTGCAAAACGAAGAAGACGTAACTAGACTCCAATTTATTGATTTGAAATTTAAAAATTCTAAAACAAAATGGTTATAAAGTACTGGTACCGTACCTTACAGTATGACTGAAGAAATAACTTTGGAAAGTCTGGCCGGTGTTGGTCCAGTAACAACTAGAAAGCTCAATGATGCTGGAATTCATAATATTATGGATCTAGTAGTAAGAGGTCCTGTAGAGATAGCCGAACTTACAAGCATGGATATTGAAACTGCAGGAAAACTTGTTGAAAAGGCAAGAGAAGGTCTAGTTGAAGGTGGACTAATTCAGAAAGATTTTGTTAGTGCAAATGAGTTATACAAAAAGAGACAATCCATTGGTAAAATTACTACTGCAACTGAAGCTTTAGATACATTATTTGCCGGTGGAGTAGAAACTCAAGCATTAACTGAAGTCTATGGAGAAT
>JABHJJ010000195.1 GCA_018691945.1 Candidatus Nitrosopelagicus sp.
CATTTTCAATTACTGTACTATTTTTATTTTCATACATTTTTGATCCACCAAAAAATATGCAGTCATATTATTTATTGAACGTGGTATTTTTTTAACTTAAAATTACTTTGAGACATATACATCTCATATATGACATGACAAAAGTTCAAAATGATATTTTCTCTGTAAGTACTCACATAAATGAAATTAAGATTGAAACTGGGTGAAAGTATTTTCTTACACATCTCATATATGAAATTATTTGTATCTATGAAATAGTTTAAAGTATAATATTCTACATGTGTACTAACACGAGTTATTTTTTATACTTAACACTGTGGAAATACTTTGTATCAACAAAAATTGTTCTAAACAGTTTTCTGTGTACAAACCTGCTATGTGTCAAACATTTTACGAATCAAATTCATCCATTATATAACAATAATCAAAACAAATGTGATTGTTACGAATGATTTATTTTATTCAATGCCATCTCTAGTAATTCATATTTTTTGTAACCTGCAAATCTACCATCTTTAGCAACTAAACTATTCAAAAGATTTCTAGTATTGTAATTTATTGCAACATAATGCCAGTCCATTATTACATGATATAGGATTATTCTAATTAACACCATTAATGTCGTTTTGATTTACATCTCAATGGAGAATTACAACAAGGACATCTACGATGTGTTTTTGAAACATGAACTACACATACACTACAATATTTTACATGATCATACATGTCAGATGTATGTTGAAGCTTCACTTCATAACGATGTTTCATGTAACCAGATCTGCAAGTAAAACTCATGTTGTAGAATCTCCTAAATTATCTACATCATTCGATGCTTCTACACTACTTGATTCAGGCACAATTTTGGATGATTGAGTGTCGATTTCACCTAGATTACTTACAATAAAATCTACAGAGACTATTGAGCCAGTTACATCAACTAGTTGGTATCCTTGTCCTAATCGTTGCTCTAATGTGTTTTTTAGGCATGAAATATCTATGACAGAAGTGTCGATGAGTGTCGATACTATACTGGCTTCTACACTAATGTATCGAGGAGATAATGAATAACGGAATCTACTTCGATTCATTGGATCTGGTTCTGATTCCAAGTAACCATGATCAGTAAATGGCTTTAGATAATTTTCAGATAGATGTTGTCTATCTTCATGAAGGTATTCTGCAATTTCACTAGCAGTTGCAGCATCTAATCGTCCTAAAAGATATGGTCTAACAGAATCATTGAAGAATTGTATTTTAGTAGTTGCAATAGATGTAGGTTCACCAATAAGATTTATTGCATCAACAACATCAGATTTTGATGAAATTAAGAATTGTTTCTCATCATTGATTAAACTAAATCTTCCAGCAGATTTGGATAAAGTTAATGTCTTTATCGTATTAGATAATATTTTGAGTTGCCTAGCTCTTGATCCTTTATCACAAGGAAAATTATCTTCTATGTTTTGTGCAAAAGGATTGAATACACCATGAAATGATTCAATGGACTCAATGATTTGGTTGATTTTATCAGTAGTATCCTCAATTTCTTTTGTTGTGATTATTTCCTGTGTAGGATCATCACTTCTTAAAACAAGTTTAAGAATTTCTTTGTATTTTTTTGTAGATCCCTTAATTGATATGGTATTGAATCTAGTATTAATCTCATCAGTGTCATCTTTTGAAATTTCATCTTTTGCAGAACAATAAATTACTGCAGGATATCCTTTGTATGCAGTTTTTTGAAGTTGATTTCTACCATTAATTTTGTTAGTAGTATGATCTTTTCTAATTACATCATCATGAGATAAAGTAGTCTTTAATGACTCCCATAAACCAAAACTCTGAGAGTCCAGAAATATTATGGTCATATTAGTAAAATCAAGCAAGGAGTATGCCTGTTTTTCTAGTTCCTGGATATTTTTTTCAGCTTTTTTACGTGTTTTTGGATTAGATAATTCAGCATTGTAAGGTTCTACTGCAGTATCAAAATCTTCAAAGACACCA
>JABHJJ010000196.1 GCA_018691945.1 Candidatus Nitrosopelagicus sp.
CTCAAAGTAAATGGAAAGTGTGCAGTGGTAGTTCCTGACAATGTATTGTTTGAAGGAGGAGCAGGTGAGATAATTAGAAAAAAACTCTTAGAGCAATGTGACTTGCATACAATGCTGCGATTGCCAACTGGAATATTTTATGCTGGTGGCGTAAAGGCAAATGTACTATTCTTTGACAAAAAACCTGCACGTGAAGATGGCAAAGCATGGACTGAAAAAATATGGATTTATGATTTTAGAACAAACATGCACTTTACACAAAAAGAAAAAAAACTAACCCGTGCAGATTTGGATGAATTTGTAAAGTGTTACAATGCTGCAGACATTTCAAAAAGAAAAGAGGATACCACAGATGAAAAAACACGTTGGAAATCATACACATATGAGAAAATAGTAACATTTGACAAGACGTCACTGGATATTTTCTGGCTAAAAGATGACTCCTTGATTGACTTGGAGAACCTGCCAGAACCTGATGTAATTGCTCAGGAAATTTCAGATAATTTGGAATCAGCACTTGAATCTGTGACTGAACTGATAGAGAACTTGAAGAGCAAATGAGATCATAGGTGATTTTGTGACTGACACAGAATTAGAGTTGCCACAAGGATGGGTAAAACAGGCATTTGATCTATGTATTTCTAACATAATTGGAGGTGACTGGGGCAGTCCTGTTAAAGAAGAAATTGATAATGATTTTGTTAAAGTACAAGTTTTACGTTCAACAGAATTAAAGAACTGGAAAATGGAAAAAGGTTCCACTGCAGAATCTCGAATTATCAAAAAATCTAGTTTAGAAAAAAGACAATTACACAATGGGGATATAATTCTCGAAGTTTCTGGTGGAGGAACAAAATTTCCTGTTGGCAGAAGTGTTTTGATTACAACTTCTATCACCGATAACTTTTCTGTTCCAATTATATGCTCTAATTTTTTTAGAAAAATTACATTATCTCAATTCCTTGATCCAATGTATGCAAGTAATTTTCTTGATTATTACTATGGTTCTGGAGAGACCATAAAATTCAAAAATCAAAGTGTTAACATTCAAAATCTTAAAACTAAAGAATATCTTTCCACATTATCTATTCCAATTCCTCCACTAAACGAACAAAAAAGAATCGTATCTAAAATTGAAGAACTATTCTCAAGGATTGATTCTGTAAAACAATCAATGGAAAATACAAAACTGCAACTAGAACAATACAGGTTCTCATTATTAAAATCAGTATTTGAAGGAAAGAGGTTGGTAAAAACTGGAGAAGTTTGTGATGGTATCGTTCCTGGTAGGTACAAACCCCAAAAATTTGATGGAGATATTCCTTGGATCACAACACCTGATCTAGATGGATTGTATATCTCAAAATCTAAAAAAAATCTATGTGTTAGTAAAGAGGAAGTAAAAAAAGTAAGAATGAAAATAATGCCCAAACAAACAGTCCTTCTTACATGCGTTGGGGATTTAGGAAGAATATGTATTACAAAAAATGAGGTCGTACCAAATCAACAATTTCATGGTTTTGTCTGTACAGAAAAAATACTTCCAAAATATTTGGCATATGCATTAACTATACAAATAAGACAGATGTTTTCTGCATCAACGTCTACTACCATATCTTATATGAATAAAACAATATGTAACAATCTAAAAATTCCTTTAGCTTCATCTATTGAAGAACAAGAACAAATCGTATCACAAATTGAACAGGGCTTTTCACTAATAGAAAACACGACTCAAATTGTAGAATCTAGTTTACAAAATTTACAAACAATGAAAATGTCGATACTCAAACAGGCATTTGAAGGAAAACTTGTTCCACAGGATCCTAATGATGAACCAGCTTCTGTGTTGTTGGAGAGAATTAAACTCAAAAATTAGATTTGATCAAGATCTAAATACGACTAGTACATAACAAAATGAATGAAAAGACACGATAACCTATCGTGTTTCGAGACGGTTCATGCGTTAATCCTCAAAATTAATTACATTCAATTTATTTAAAATAGCGTTGTCTGTTATTACTTCTGAA
>JABHJJ010000197.1 GCA_018691945.1 Candidatus Nitrosopelagicus sp.
AATGATGATAATTCATAGTCATTTGACATGTATAATGCATAGAAAGGACATGCATCAACACATAATCCACAAAAGACACACTTTCCATAGTCAATTTGTGGCATGATTGATTTTTTGTTATGTCCCCAAGTATCTGGAACTTTGACCATTGCGATTGCTTCTGCGACACCTTCACATGCGATTGAACATAGATTACATCCAGTGCAGTGATCATGAAATAACATGTGACGACCTTTTAGACCAGCAATAGCTACACCTGAAGCTGGGTCATATTGATATCCATCACCAACAAATTTCAATTTTTGTTCAGGATATCTCAGAGTGAAACGTTTTATTGCTAGATGTTTAATTCCAGAGTTTAATGCTTTGATAATTCCAGTTGCAGTTCCCATTACAAAATTCCTCCAGGTCCTATAACTCCAGCATACACCAATCCGAGTGCAATAAAGATGTTAACGAAGGATAAACCAATTAGTTTGTACCAACCAATGTGTAACAACATATCAATTCTGATTCTTGGGAATACACCTCTTGGCAAAAGTATGAAGAAGATTACTCCAACTGTTTTTAGTACAAACCAGATAACACCACTAATCAATAACTGCCCGCTCGTGTACATCAGTTCACCCTGCTGCTGCAGCACCCATTCATTTGGATCTTTATCAAATAATGGCAAACCAGGTGTAGCAACTGTCAAAATTGGATCACCAGCATAGTTTGGAATTGGTATACCCTCAGTGATTAATTCAGTCTCTAATGGAGGCCAGAATACTGGACCAGTCCATCCGCCTAAGAAAATTATTACAAATAATGCTGCAAATGCATAAAGTTTGAGATAGGAACCAAGTTGTACCAATCCATACATCATACCAGAAAACTCAGTTAACCATCCTGCAACAATTTCACTTTCTGCTTCTGGAAGATCAAATGGAATTCGTTCAAGTTCAGCTAGCATTGCAATAAAGAATACAATTGCACCAATTGGCATGAAGATGATCCATGGGAAGCTGCTTTGTGATTCAACAATCTCACTAAGATTCAGAGTTCCAGTTAGAATTACAACTCCAAGAAGTGACAAAATAAGAGGAATTTCAAATGATACCATTTGGTGCAATGCTCTAATTCCACCAATGAATGGAAACTTGCTGTTAGCAGACCAAGCAGAAAGGATTGTAATGATTGGGAAGAATCCAATTACAGCAAATACTGCAAGGAGACCAACATCCAAGTCTGCTACAACCCAGCCTCCAGGTGCAACAGGGATTAATGCTACAAATGCCGCAGCAGCCCCAACAAACAATACTGGTGCAGCCCAGAATAATGGTTTGTCAGCCTTTGCAGGAATAATAATTTCTTTTGATATTAGTTTCAGGCCATCTCCTGCTAATTGTAAAATACCCTCAATTTTTCCACAGTAAAATGGACCTACACGAAGTTGTAGTTTTGCCAACATTTTTCTTTCAACAAAGATTGTTCCAGCAGCTATCAATGCTGCAAATCCAAATCCAGGAAATGCTGCAATTCTAAATAAGTCAGAGTAAAGAAGTGTCTTGATTAATGGAATCTGCATTGTTGGGTTGAACAACCAAGTAAATGCTAAGTATGCAGTCAATATTTCGCCATCAATTATAGGTAATGGCAAGAAAAAGAGTGCAATTTGAATTGCCGGAATTCCCGCTAATGTGACAAGTGTTATTATCCAAAATAAATTATCAAAAATTCCTTTAAGGAAATATCCAAGTCGGAATTTTGGTGCAATAACTGACATTTATCGGTCAGCCTCCACTGGCCAGTAGTTTAAACTCCAGTAAACTGCCGGCATGTTTCCAAGTTTTTCGCCTTTAAGTAAATATGGTAATGCAATTAGATTTCTAAAAGAACCAACGCTTAATTTTAGACGATATGGTTCTGGTTTACTTTTTGAGATTATATGACACCCTGCTGCACCTCTTCCACTTTCAACTCTACGATACACTTCCTCATCTTTGCCTTTTGGATTTGGTTTTAATTTTGTTCTAATTGAACCAGACTTTGGCATCTTCTCTAATGCTTGTCGTATAATATTACAACTCTCTATCATGTCAAGCCATGGAATTTTGGAACGTGCGTATGAATCACCTGCTTTTAGTACGTTTGTGTGTACATCAAGGTCATCATAAACATCATATGGTTCTTTGACTCTAACATCATAATCAACACCACTTGCACGTAGAACAGAACCAGTTGTACCTAAACGAATTGCATCTTCTCTAGATAGTACGCCAGTATCCTCTGTTCGTGCTTTTAAGATTGGATTATCATAGAAGACGTCAGCATATTCTTTGATACGTTTTTCAAAGTAGTTGACTTGTCGTAAACAGACATCTTCAAAGTTTGCAGGTACATCATTTCTGACGCCACCTGGAATAAAATATGAATGAGTTACTCTAGCACCAGTTATTTTTTCCATTAAATCAATTAAAAGTTCCCTGTCACCTGCAGGCCACATGAACATTGTGGAGTGACCAAGAAATATTCCATATATTGCAAGCCAATACTGAATGTAAATACATCTGTTTAGCTCAGCTGTAATTACTCTAATGTATTTTGCACGTTCTGTAACCTCGATACCTACTAAATCCTCAACACCTAAAACGTAAGGATATAAAATATTACAAGAATCGTGGATTACAGGTCTTTCTAAATGAGGAATATTTAAAATATAATTTCTTGCTTCAGCCATCTTTTCTTCACCACGATGAACATAGCCAGGATCTGGATCAGCATCAACAATGTAATCACCATCAATTCTTACGATAATTCTCATATGTCCAGAACCTGGGTGTTGTGGACCTACATTGAGAGTCATTATACGGTCGTCTACTTGGTCAACTTGTAGACCAGGAGGCATTTGTTTAGTTGGGATTAGTTTGTCAGTCATTTTATCTTCCTTTATTTGTAAAGTCCTTTCTTAGTGGAGGTAAATCAGCCCAGTCTTCAGGCAGTAATAAACGTCGATTATCAGGATGTCCTTCAAAGTAAACACCGAGCATTTCAAATATTTCACGTTCATGAAATTCAACACTGTAAAATATTTCTCTCAGACTAGATAATTTTGTAGAATCATTTCCTGGATTTGGATTTTCTTCACGTGGAACTCTAGTTGCAAGAGCTAAGACCTGCTTTGAATAAGCAGGATCTGTGTAAGAGCCCAAGTGGTATATGACACCAATCTCTTTGTCTTCAGGAAAATCAACTCCAGTAACAGATTCTGCATGATCAAATGGAGTGTTATCTTTGATAAATTTAGCGACATCTACAATTTTTTCTTTTTTCACATTTACTCTAGTTCTATTTTCTTTGATGTATTCTACTTCAACATCATCAGAAAAATGATTTGTGATTTGATCAATAAAAGATTTTTCAAAGGAAGGTGCAGAAGCTTCGACTTTTTCTGGGGGCGTAGCTTTTGGTGGCGGTGTTGTTTCAGCTGTACTCATAATTTTTTACCTATCTAGCCTTCATCCTTTTGATTTTTTCTTGCAACAACATGCATCCTTGAATCAAGGTCTCAGGTCTAGGAGGACAACCAGGAACATACACATCAACTGGAAGAATTCCATCAATTCCAGGTAGCACATTGTATGAATCAAAATACAAACCACCAGTAATTGCACATGCCCCCATGGCAATCACATATTTTGGTTCTGGCATTTGATCATAGACTAGTCTTAGTCTTGGTGCCATTTTTCGTGTAATTGTTCCTTGTACTACGACAAGATCACACTGTCGTAATGATCCAAAAGCTTCGATGATACCGAATCTTTCTACGTCGTATCGAGGACTTGATGCTGCTCCAAATTCAACACTACAACATGCTGTTTCAATGTGTACAGGCCACAAAGACCACATTCTACCCCAGTTGATTGCCATTCCTAATGGTTGATCAACTGCTTTGTACAAAATGTCGCCAAGTTTTCCAACAAACACATTTGCGTTTTGTGGTGTTATGAGTTCTTTTAGCAACTTAGTCCCTCACCTTGATAGTTGTAACTAGTATTTAGAATTACCATATGTCTTTCCTCTTTGATAGGTTTAGCGCAAATGCCATTGCAGCAAACATAATTCCTAAAAAGGCAATAATTGGTAAAGTTGCAGTCCGTGGTAGATCTAAAAGTGAGCTACCCCAAGCATACAAGAAAATTGCCATAACATCAAAGATGACAAACATCAAGACGTATGCATAATATTGCATCATGAAATGGGTACGGCCAGCACCAGATGGAACTTGACCACATTCCATTGGAAGTGTTTTAACAGGATTTGGTTGTTTTTTGTTCTCTGGAGAGATCATTCTAGATATGATTAAAGCAGGAATCATGGCAGCACACGCAAAACCAAACATGAGTAATACATTACTGTATGATGCTACACTCTCGCCAACCAAGTTAAACCGACTCCCTTCGTTGAAAATATAAAGCTATAGAGAATTTTTTCGATCTAAAATTGATTTTTTCCAAAGTCCTCTAAATTGATATACGACAAAAAATGAGCATCCCTATGGCAGTTAACGTTGGAGATCAAGCACCAAAATTTGAGTTAGTTGATGGAGATCTAAAATTCAGATCATTAGATGAATTTAAAGGCAAAAAAGTTGTTATCTCATTTTTTGTTGCAGCAAGTTCCCCAGTATGTGAAGTTGAACTTTGTACATTTAGAGATTCATTAAATGATATTTCAGAATTAGGTGCACAAGTAATTGCAATTAGTAATGATGGACCATTTGCAAATAAGGCATTTGCAGAAAAAAATAATTATAATTTTCCAATACTAGGAGATTATACAAGTAAAACAATCAAAGATTACGATATTTTATTACAAGATTTATTGCATGTAAAAGATTACAATGCTGCAAAACGTTCAGTCTTCATTTTAGATGAAGAACACAAAGTAATTTGGAAATGGGTTTCTGAAGATCCATTAAAAGAACCAGATTATAGTGAAATTATGAATGTGCTAAAATCAAACTAGTTATTCGATTTCAGCAATAATATCATTTTTGTTAACAGAGTTTCCTTCTTTAATTTTGATGGCTTTAACAAGACCGTCTTTATGCGATTTTACTGAGACCTGCATCTTCATTGATTCTAAAACACATACTACATCTCCTTTCTTTACTTCAGTACCTTCTTCCGCATTAATTGATACTACCTTTCCAGGAATTTGACTACGTAAATTCAATTGTGCATTTCCAGTTTCAGCACCACCAGAATTTTGATAAACAATTTTATCTAAATGAGAATTCATATTTACTGTAAGTTCTGAACCATCAACAATAAATTTCATTTCAGATGTTTGATTGTCAAGGTATCTTACAGTATGAAATTGATTATCAAGAACAAATTCCATGACACCAGAGTTTATGTTTAAAATTTTTAAAATATGTTCAGAATCTTTAATTTTAACACGGTATTCATCTTGAGATATTTTTTCAAGTATCTCTCCATCAACTATTTCATCTGAATCTTGTACTTTGTATTTCATCTTTATACGCCATCCATCTTGTTTTTCCAATTTTGATTGGCTGAGTTTTGTGATTGGATTTTACTCTTGTAGAATTCAGAGTGCATTAATGCAGAAGCTATAGCAGGAATTTGTTTATCTTTTCTATCTTGTACAAGGTCTTTTTCTAATCTTTCAATCATTTCAAATCTTTTTAAAAAGTCAGTTGATAATTGACCATTTTTATATTCTTCAGAATTTAGAATTGTTTTGTATAATGGAATTGATGTTTCAACACCTTGAATGTAAAAGTCATCTAATGCATTAAGCATTCGTAATCTTGATTCATCAAATGTTTGTCCCCATGTAATCAATTTTGCCATTAGTGAATCATAAAATGGTGAAACGGTTGCTCCAGAATATAGATATGTATCACATCTTACACCAGGTCCAGAAGGAATTGTTACGATAGGAACAGGTCCGGTAGATGGAGCAAAGTCTAAGAATGTGTCTTCAGCATTAATTCTGCATTCAATTGCATAACCATTCATTTTAAGTTCAGATTGTTTGAATGGAATTGGTTCACCATTTGCAATATCCAATTGTAATTTTACAAGATCTAAACCAGAAACAAATTCTGTAATTGGATGCTCTACTTGTAATCTAGCATTAATTTCAATGAAATAAAATTCACCATTATCAGCTCTTAGGAATTCAGCAGTTCCAAGATTAGTATAACCAACTGCATGTGCTGCATTTACAACTAATTCACCAACTCTTGCTCTAGTTTCTTCATCCATGATTGGAGAAGGAGTTTGTTCGATTAATTTTTGGTTTCGTCTTTGAATAGAACATTCTCTTTCAAATATATGAACAGCATTACCATGAGTGTCTCTAGCAAACTGATATTCAATATGTCGTGTTTTTTCTAGGAATTTTTCTACAAGAATTGCAGATTTTCCAACTGCTGCAATAGATTCTCCAGTTACTGATTCAAAGCCTTCACGTAATTCTTTATCATTAGTTACAATTCTAATTCCACGACCACCACCACCGTAGACAGATTTTAACATTACAGGATAACCAATATCATTTGCAATTTTTTCTGCATCGTTTTCATCTTTTACTAAACCAGGACTTCCTGGAACAGTTGGAACTTTGGCTTCAAGCATTGCTGCTTTACAACGCATCTTGTCACCACAAAGATCCATTGATTTACCAGATGGTCCGATGAAGTTAATTTTGTTTTTTTCACATAGTTCTGCAAAGTCAGAGTTTTCAGACAAGAATCCATAACCTGGGTGGATCGCATCTGCACCAGATGATAAAATTACATCAAGAATTTTTTCTTGGTTTAGATAACTTTTTGCAGGTGCTGCCTCACCAATGTGAAATGCCTCGGTGGCATTTTTGACATGTAATGAATTTCTATCCTCGTCAGAATAAACAGCAACAGTTTTGATTCCAAGAGCTTTACATGTCTTCATGACACGTAAAGCAATTTCTCCTCTATTAGCAACTAGTACTTTTTCAATCATTTTACTCACAGGTTGATATTTCCATGTTTTCGAGGAAGTTGTTTTTCACGTTTGTTTACGAGCATTTCTAATGCTTTGATGAGCATTGGTCTAGTTTCTGCAGGATCGATTACAGTATCTATTGTACCATTTGATGCCGCAACGTAAGGATTAGCAAATTTTCCTGTAAATTCATCGACTAATTTCTTTTTTAATTCTTCAGGATTATCTGAATTTGCTAATTCTTTTCTATTCATAATTTTTACAGCACCTTCAGAGCCAAGGACTGCTATTTGTGCAGTTGGCCATGCGTAATTAACATCAGTTCTTAGATTTTTACTTGACATTGCGATGTATGCACCACCATATGCCTTTCCAATAACAACTGTAATTTTTGGAACTGTAGCTTCACAATAAGAGTATAGTAATTTGCTTCCATGTCTAATGATTCCGTTGTGTTCCTGATTTGAACCCGGCATGTAACCTGGAGTATCAACTAGAGTAATAATTGGAATTCCATAACAATCACAGAAACGAATGAAACGTGATGCTTTGTTTGACGAATCAATATCTAATGCACCAGCTAAAAACATTGGTTGGTTTGCTACAATTCCTACAGTTTTACCATTCATTCTGCCAAATCCAACTACAACGTTTTGTGCAAATAGTTCATGAATCTCAAAGAATTTGTTATCATCTAAAATTGAATGTATAATTTCTTTCATGTCATATGGCTGTAAAGCATCATCTGGTAGAATGTTTATCAAATTATTATCTAATCTATTAGGATCATCAGATGTTTCAATAGAAGGTGGAGCTTCAGAATTATTCTGCGGAATGTAAGAGAGTAATGTTTTGATATAATCCATGCACTCATACTCATTTTTAGCTACAAAGTGTGCAACACCACTCTTTGTTCCATGAGTCATAGCACCACCTAGTTCGTCAAATGATATTTCTTCTCCAAGAACTGTCTTAACAACATCAGGACCAGTTACAAACATGGTTCCAACTTTGTCAACCATTATAACAAAATCAGTCATTGCAGGAGAATAAACAGCACCACCTGCAGAAGGACCAATACTTGCAGTGATTTGTGGAACGACACCAGATGCCAATTGATTATGATAAAAGATATCTGCAAAACCATCTAGACTTAAAATTCCTTCTTGAATTCTTGCACCACCAGAATCAGCAATTCCAACTATTGGACAACCATTTCGTGTAGCATGATCCATTAATTTAGTAATTTTTTTGGCTCCCATCTGACTAAGCGTTCCACCTAAAACAGTGAAATCATATGCAAAAACGTAAACCTGACGACCATTAATTTTTCCATATCCACCAACTACACCATCAGTAAAAAATTTCTTTTTCTGCATATCATAATCATGATAATGATGAGTAGCCATAGCATCTAGTTCAACAAATGTTCCTTCATCACAAAGCAAATCAATTCTTTCTCTAGCAGTTAGTTTGCCCTTGTCATGTTGGGACTTAATTCTATCTTGACCTCCACCCTGAAGTGAAGTCTTTTTGTTATTCAGATATTCATTTAGTTTATCAGAATGCATGTCCGCGATTTCTTGCCTTAGATATCATATATTAATTTAAGTCAATCAAAATTGAAATTCACTGATTTTTGAGATTCAGTAACGAGAACTTAGTTTTAAGAGATTTTTGGTATGTTAGATATGAGTTTCCCAGACCTTCACATTTTTTACAAATGCATAATTGTGAAACAATAGAACGATCGCAGTCATCTTGAAATTCGCACTGCGAACAACCAGCAGAACCATCACATATTAGACATTTGAGATCTTCAGTCTCAACACATTTTTCATGTTTTACTCCAAGACCTTTTGACCAAAGACCGATTTCATTTACGTTGATTTTTTCATTACAGATCATACATGTACCTTCAAATTTCATTGCAATTTTTCGCCAGCTCATTGTAACAATTCAATCTCCTTTTCAATTAATTCCTCATATGTTTCCTCAAATTCTAATTCAATGGAATCATTTTTCTTTAATATTAAGAGCAATGGAAAGAAAAATGTTGCAAACGTACTATTTGATACATGCAGTTTTTTAGATAATGTTGAACCAATTGCTTTAATTTTTGCTCCATCCCATCGCAATCTATTCAACAAAGGCCAAGAAAGATTATACTTAGTGTATCTAGCAGAAGAATCTTTTTCATAAAGTGACAATAAGATTGAATCAAGATATCTCAGTAGTCTCCAGTTTTGTGTTTTCATTATTTTTCCATAAAGTAAATCAGCTTTCGAAATAATTTCTAGTGATTTAGATATTTTTTCTGTAGATAGATTACTAGTTATAATACTTGAATAAAACGCATTAATTTTTTCTCTAGGGTCAATTCTTAAAGAAAATAATACAACTCTTGCCTCATCTAATGATTGTGATTTGAAAAATGCGTTTAAACCATCCTCTACATTGAGAGATTCAAATGATTTTTCAGTATTAGGTTCAAATCCAGTAACTAATGCTTGTGCAGAATTTATCATAGAACGAATATCACCTTTTGAATCAGTGATAAGTTTTACAAATCTACCAGGATTAATTTTTGCTTTTTCTTTTTCTAGGATCATATTGAGATACAATTTGAGAAATCGAGGTGATAAAGGACTAATTTGTAGAGTTTTTACAACTTTTTTGATTTTTTTCATTTTGTCAGAGGAATCATAATTCCCAGCAAGTACAATTGGAACTGTTGGTTCTTTTAAGATGTTAATGAGTGCTTCAACACCTCCAAAATCAGAACGTCCATGAATTCCATCTACTTCATCAATGAATATCATAGGTTCACCAAGAACAGTTTGATTTCCAAGTACAGGAGTTAGTATCTCTTGAATATTTTTTTTATTTCTTACATCACTTGCATTAAGACTAATCATATCATATCCAAATTGTTTTCCTGCAAGAAAACACATAGTTGTTTTTCCAATTCCAGGAGGACCAATCAATAAGAGAGGTTTTGTGCCTTTCTTCCATTTTCCAAACCACTCAACAAATTGTTTTCTAGCATCTTCATTTCCAACCATATCAAAAATATTTTGAGGTCTATATTTTTCGGACCACATCATTTGTATCACTTAGTAGGAAGGTTTTGAGCCAAATCTGACCAAATATTTTGCTCTTGCAGCTTTTTGTACCAGAATAGATTATAATGCTCAACAGTCAGGAATAAAAATTCTAAGAATTTTCTATGTGAGAATTCATCTGGAAGTTTTTCAAGTGCGGCTCTAGCATCATTTAGGTATGATTCACTATGTTTCATTGTTTCTTCAAATCCACTTTTTACATCATTCATTTTGAGAGAATAAAAAAGTGGCCAAGATGGAATTTTTGCTGCTTTATCTCTAATGCTATCTTCAATTTCATTTCCACATCCAACTGATTCAGCTGCTTTTGCCATTCCAGTGTAAAAGATGTCAGCTAATGGTGCACGAGCTAGTGCCATATTTCTGCCTGCAGTACCCATCACAGAACGGTATTTTTTATAACTTTCAATTAATTCTTCTTCAGTAATTGATGTAGGTTTGTCTTTTAATTTTGTATCAAGATATTGACCAATTCTTGCTTGCTTAAATCCTTCTTCAAATTCTTTTAGTACATCTTCACCACCTTTTGAAATTTTTTCTCTAGCAAGTTTTAGAATATATGGATTCATTAATTTGTAATCATCTAAATACTCCAAATCTTCATCTTTGTCAACGATTCTATCCATTGGCTCACTAAGATCTATTGCAATTATGTGACCATCGACAATATCTTCTCGCATTGTAGTACTCTTATCATCTTTGAAATAATCTGTTGATGCATCAAAAAGACCATTGAATACAGGAAATGTCATTTTTACAAAATTTGAGTTTAGAATTCTAAGAACTCGATCATGTAATGTATCAAAATCTTCAAGTTTAGATTTTATAGGATCAATTTCAGAAGCATTTAAGATAATTTCTGTAGAACCAACTTCTTCTGCAAATTTTTGTTGTGTTGTATTAGGAGAATCATCAGACTTTATTTGATCAAAGAGATTTTTTGCAAATCTCTTAGCAAACTCAGGAAATGTGTTTTCTGCTTCTTCTTTATAATGATTAAACTGTTTGAATCCTTTTGATTTGAATAAACCTTGCTTTATGATTTGTTTTCCAGGTTTGGTTCCCATCAAAGCACTTTTGCTAAAAATTGATTCATCTTTTCCACTCACAAAAAGTTGTTAACAAATTGCTATTTATGCGTTCAAAGAACTAAATCATAGTCGTCTAAACTCTGCAGCACCTTTTTCTGTAATTTTTAGTTGTATTGATTTTCCAAAAGGACCACTTTTTTCTACTGGCATCATGAATCGTTTTTTCTCAAGATCTTGTAAAATAGTATCTAAATTATTTGTTGAAAGATTTGCTCTTTTTTGAAGTTCTTCAAATTTTGAAATATTTGTCATTAGTAAACCAAGCACAATTTTTTCTTTAGACCAATTTTTTGTTGAGAATTCTTCTTTACGTGGTGATTCTTGGAAATTATCAGGAGAAGATTCTTGGAAATTATCAGGAGAAGATTCTTGGAAATTATCAGGAGAAGATTCTTGGAAATTATCAGGAGAAGATTCTTGGAAGAAATTTCTGCGAGGACTTTCAGGACGAGCGGATATATTTTGTTTAAGACCAGCACGTTTCAATACTCTAGGAAGTATTCTGGCGAGTGGTATGATCAGAAATATGAGTAAATAGATCCAAGAATAATTTTCTTCCATGTTATATCATTCCAATTCGAAAGTAATAATGTATGTGTTGGTTTTCTATTGGGATTGTGAAAAAACACGATATTCACCTATAATAGAATTACATTTGTGACATGTATATTGGCCTCTCTCAATGAGGATTAGTCCATTAGCAACAGGTTCATTTGGTTTTTCTTCTATCTGTATTTTAGTTGGTCCATCAAATTCAGAGTCACAAGTTTTGCAGAAATGTTTCAACATTTTTTCTAGATCAAGTTTCTCAAGTGATGCCAAGAAATGTTTGTCTATGTTTGGGACAAGTTTTGATTTTGAAACTTCTTCATCAGTAAGTTCGGCACTAACCCATCCACCCGAACCTTGTAACTCTATTGTCGTCATAATAATTCATTTTTTTATGCGTGAATAAAGAGGTTTTGAAAAAAAAATGAAAATGTTATTCAACTTAAATTATCCACAAATTGGAAAATTATGATGGATACAAATCAAATTCTCAAAGAAGCATCAAGAAGAATTTACGAGGCTGTGAAAGATATGGCAGGTACTGAAAAGGCTGCAGGGAATTTTGGAAGAGGCGCTGGAGGAGATATTTCAAGAAATATAGACATCACTGCAGAAAATACTGTTTTAGATTATCTAAAAGAAATTAATTTTGAATGTGTTGTACTAGGTGAAGAATGTGGTAGAGTTGAATTATCAGAAAAACCAAAAGGTTACATCATAATGGATGCCATAGATGGTTCGGCTAATGCAGTACGTGGTGTACCATTTTTTTGTAGTTCATTAGCATTTGCAACAGAAAATAAACTTAGTTCAATTACAGATGGTGTAATAACAGATTTAACAAATGGTGATATGTATTGGGC
>JABHJJ010000198.1 GCA_018691945.1 Candidatus Nitrosopelagicus sp.
ACAAACTTGCAATTTCAGAATCTGTTGTTGAAAAAGCAGCTTACATTTATCGTAAAGCACTAGACAAAGGTCTTGTAAGAGGACGATCAATTTCTGCATTAATGGCATCTGCATTGTATGCTGCATGTCGTGATACAGAAACGCCAAGAAATCTTAAAGATGTTGAGATTGCTGCAAACATCAAAAGAAAAGACATTGCACGTTGTTATCGATTATTAGTTAAAGAATTAGATCTAAAAATGCCTGTTACTGATTCCGTGCAATGTGTTGCAAGAATTGCAAGTAAAATTGGTATTGCAGAAAAAACAAAACGTTATGCAATCAAAGTCTTAAAAATTGCACAAGCAAACGAAGCATCTGCAGGAAAAGATCCAATGGGATTAGCCGCAGCCGCATTGTACTTATCTTGTGTTAAAAATGGTGAAGATAAAACACAACGTGACATTGCAGAAGCTGCAAATGTTACTGAAGTTACAATTCGAAACCGCTACAAAGGCTTAAAAGAATCTATAGACGTATAAAGCAATTATTTATCTTTTGTTTCTGTAACAAATCCACCTGAACCTTCTGGTGGTGGAATTTTCTTTGCTCTACCCAATCCAATTGTTGTAATTATTACAGATGTTAGTATTATGAAAAATATTATCTGCGGATAGGCCTCTCCATTTTGAAGTCCCATTGTAAGCGGTATTGTAGCTAGTACAGCCGCAGCTAATCCTCTTGGTATCATTACAGATGTAACGCTCTTATCTAATCTAGAGAATCCACGCACAAGCGCTGTATGTGTAATTATGATTCTTCCAACGTAGATTGCCACAGCCGCTATTATTCCAAATATGACATATTCAATCTGGCCAAAGCTTGCTAACAGTCCTACAAAGACGAAGAAGAATGCTCTAACAATGAAGGTAACCTGACTGTGTAATGAATTATCTATAGTATGCTCTGGTAGCTTGATTCGTAGTTTTTTGAGCAAATACCTTTTGTTTCCAAGCATTAATCCAAAGACTAGTGCTGTTAGTGCTCCAGATTCTCCAAATGATGTTGCCAAGAAGAATAGCAAAAACAGAACGCCTAATGTAAGCATGTAACTGTGTTGCGCATTACTTAACTTGGAAATTATAAACATCCATGGAATTCCTACTCCAAATCCAAGTATCAAACCAACTGCAATTGCTCTTCCAATTGTTTCGCCCAACAGATCGATACTGAATGTTCCTGACAGTACTGCTTCAAACAAAATGAATGCAACAATTGTTGATAAAATATCAGTTAATGCAGATTCAAAACTAAGCATTGATTTTGCTTTGTCTGAAATTCTCAGTTTTCTAACCAAACCGAAAACAATGATCGAGCTGCTACCCCCCACTATTGTTCCAAGTAATATGCTATCAAGCCATTCCCATCCTAAACCATAATGAGCAAATACACCAACAGTTCCAACAGCTGCAGCAAATCCCAAAATTACTAGAATTAATGAAAAGTGTGCAGTCTTTATAATTTGTCCAATCTTTAGATTATACCCACCATCAAACATGATTATGATTAATGCAAGTGCTGCAAAATACGGAACAATTTCTATAACAGCTGCTGGTTGTACAATTCCAAATACTGGTCCAATCATTACACCTAGTATCATCAAAAATGCGATGTCTGGAATTCCAGTCTTTTTGAAAAATGCCTCACCTAATACGCCTAAAATAATTACAACACTTGCAGCAAGTAACAAAATTGGAGCAGATGCAATTAGTGAACCTTCTCCCATTGAAATTTCCCCTACGAAATTTTGAACATTTGCTAATCCATTAATTATAATTTCCATGCCTGGATTATTACTATCCATTTCAGGAAGTGGGTTTCTTTCAAAATATGACCTTACTAAATCTCGAGCATTAGAATCTGCTAGAGCATCAGTATCAATTTTTGACAAGAATCCGTCTTTGAATAAATTTTGAAATTCCTCAAAAATACTCAGAAAAATCAAATTCATGATATTTCAGCCTTCTTAATGGTAATTTAAGATTGTATTAGAAAATTTATCCTCAAAACTCAAGAGAATTTATCGAGAAATTTGAGCACGTAACTTTTCATATGCTCTTGGAGCATCTGCTTCTTGCAAAACAATTACCAATCCATCTGGTGTGAATAGCGCATCTGCCATCTCAATCCCATTATAATGTAGAATCTCAGTCACAAATTGCATTACATCTGAACGACTATGGCCTGCTGGAACTGCAACCTTAATTTTTGCTAATCCTGAATTGTATTGGTTTTCTTTTGGTAAGGATTGAAACATCCTTCTAACTTTATCACTGTCTTCGGCTAAAATTCTAAAGGAATCTCCAAATCTAAAAAACTCTGAATCTGTAAACTCTTTGTGGAACTCGTTTAGCATCTTTGTCATCTCATCTCCTGCATCTACCATATTCCATTGTATGCCCATAATTCCATCAGTTAGGGTTAGTCTGGCATCTTTCAAGACAGGCTCATCTATCATCTCGTTTGTAGTCTCAAAAGAGTCGGCATATCGCTTTATGGCAACTACTATTGTATTCAGATGAATAGGACCTCCCATTGTCTTTTCAACATCAGCTTGAATCTTGACTGCCAATGCGGTGAAATTAATGACATCCATCTTCATGCAGTCGTAAATTGAGCGGTTTCTAGTAATGATTTCACGCACAACTTCAGGCATGGAAACACCACTTGTTCTCATAGAATATAATACCTATGACATATATAATAAGATTATGTAATTTTAGATCTATATTGTAAGTATAATCATGAATAGAAAATAAAACTTATATAATGTAACATATATGACATAATAGAGGTAAATATGACAATGTTTAACGACGAATTCAATAGAATCTTCAAACAGATGTCTAGTTCCTTTGGGAATCTAGACGATGTCTTTGAGATGCTACAAAATTCAAGCGGACAATCAGGCCCACTATATTTCGGTTATACCATGACCGTAGGACCTGACGGAAAGCCTGTTATTCAAGAGTACGGAAATGTCAAGCCAGACACTTTACCTACAGTCGATTCTTGTGGATGTGCCAACCACTCCCAAGAGCCAATTGCCGAAAAAAGAGAACCTCTGATAGACACCTTGGTTGACGACAAGGAACAAACTCTCAAGATTGTTGCCGAGATGCCAGGTGTTGAAAAGACCGATGTGAAAGTCGTTGTGGATGAGGATATCATTCACATCGATGCTGAACATGGCGAAAAGAGCTACCATGTGAACGTCCCAATTCAACACACGGTCGATTCAGATTCTCCAAAAGCTACTTACACAAATGGTATCCTTGAACTAACCTTCAATTTGGATACCAAACCAAAAGGCAAATCTGTAGACGTACTCTGATCCCTTTTTTTTCTAATTTTACTAAAATTTGTGCCTACTTATGCCTAATTTTCAAGTCTAATTCTTTCTTCATGACAATTGTTGAACTCTACCAATTTTTCCATCATCCAATTCAACTTTGATTCCATGAGGGTGAACTTGACTTGAAGTAAGGATTCTCTTTACTCTACCTTCAGTTAATTTACCCATACGTTGATCTTGTTTTTGAACTATCTGGACTATGATGCCAATAGATATTTTATCTCTTGATGGTATAACGTTCAATAATATTCTGAATTTCATTGATATTCTAAATCTTTGCGTAGATGTCTAGGAAATTATTCTGATTTTAAAAGAGTAGAAAATCGCAGAACTAAACAGCTAACCAGAATTAATGAAAACAGTAGAATTAGACACTGAAATCATCTCAATCATTTTAATTGGAATGTTTTCTCTTTCTGATGCTTTTACCATCTCATCATGATGTACATCATTGAGATGCTTTAGAAACTCTTCTTCTTCAATATCGTTTTTCTTAAAATCACAGGATGGATAAAGACAGTTGAAATTCAATAGTTTTTGAGTAGATTATTTGTATAAAAATGGACTAATATCTTCCGCGTCCACGGTCATCTCTTGCTGGTTTGTGATCTTGGAAGCAATCG
>JABHJJ010000024.1 GCA_018691945.1 Candidatus Nitrosopelagicus sp.
GATTTAGAATTATCTTCAGGCAGTACAAGAATTGAAAAACGTGATGAATTAGCTCAAAGAATGAGCAACAAGGGTATGAAAACAGATTCTTTTGAATACCACCTAAACGCATTTGATTATGGTGTCCCACCCCATGCTGGTTGTGGTATTGGGCTTGAGAGATTAATTATGGCGTTAACTGGAACTGAAAATATTCGAGATACCACATTTTATCCAAGAGACGTAGACAGACTTACTCCGTAATTTTCACATATTGTCTTAATTCTGCTTTTGTTCTTATAATTTAGATAGAATTCAAATTATTTGAAATTTTTTCTAATCTATACATAAAATTTAAGAACAATTTCATAAAATCTTATTCTAATATCTTGTTCTAAGATTATAGAATTATAAGGCATTAATACCCATCATGAAATCTCAAAATTGAATGTCAAAAAAAAATAATTTAATTAGAATATTTTTTGGACTTCTCATGTTTGCATCAATTGCACCCAATATTGAAGTATTAGCTGAAACAACAAACATGGATACTGTAGTACTGAGTACTACTGAAATATTATCCATATCCTTAGACGTAGTCGACGATAATGTCAAAAGTGGAAATTTTGATCAAGCCAAACAATTAACAAAAGAAAATTCGGAATTTTTCTCATTACAAGTATTAACTTTGAGAGAATCAAATTCTGAAATAACTGACGAAATCCATATTTTGTTATTGGATATGCATAATGAAATAAAACCTGGAAATGAAAACTTAGTATCAGATAATATTGCTACAATTAAAAATTTGTTAAAACAATTTGAAATTAATTCTCCAGATTATGCAATGGCTAGTGCAGTAATTTTAACAATTGTTGATGAGCAATATCAGCTTGCAAACAAAAATGGTGAAGATTATAGATATGAAGTTTCAGAAAAATTATTAGACCGAGTTATTGTATTATTTGAAAAAACAGATTTTGATGAAAGACTAACCTTGGAAATTTCTGATTTTTTAGTTGATTTAAAAGATTTGATAGAAAATAGAGGAAAATTTACAACTGTGGGTACTCTAATCACTGCAATTAATAGAGACTTTACTGGTATCGAAGCAGTTCCTTATGAAAAAGAAAAATTATATGAAAACATAAGAGAACTTTACAATGAATTACTTATTGCATTAGATGATGGAGATTATGCTCTAGCCGAAGAATTGGGAATTGAAGCATATCTTGAAAATTTTGAATACCTAGAACCCGATATTGAAAAAGTTGATGCTGAACATCTCTATGCATTGGAACTTGACATGAGAGAAGAATTAAGAAAAATGATTAAATTCAAAGAAAGTCCTACTGCAATTAGGACATTCTTAGAGGAATCCATCTTACCTGATTTAGCATATGCCCAAGACCTAGTAACCAAAGCAGACAAATCAATTTTACAAAGTAAAATGGATAGAGAACTAAAAGAAATGGGTGATGCAACTGATGATCAAAAATCGGGAGTTAGAGGTGAAATTGATTTCATTAGAGATACATTACAACTTTTGTTAGTTCAATATCAAGATGGACAATATCCAGAAGCATACACTTCAGCAAGAACTGCATATCTTGATAGTTATGAATTTGTAGAAATTCCTTTGAGAGCAATTGATCCAGATTTCACATTAGAAGTAGAATTTCAATTTGCTGAACTTAGAAGTTTAATTAAACAACAAGCAGATTTTGAAGAAATTAAGGAAGTCACAATTGCAATTAAAAGAAATATGGATGAATCAGAAAGACTTGTTAGTGGAACTGGGACACTTGCTCCTGCAATCGCTTTCACATCATCATTTGCAATTATTTTTAGAGAAGGTTTAGAATCTGTATTAATTTTGGGAGCAATAATCACATATCTTGAAGCATCAAGAAATACAAAATATAAAAAATATTTGTACTATGGGGTAGTTGCAGCATTTGGTGCAACAGCTGTTACTTGGATAATTGCAGCATACATTATAGAGATATCTGGAGCTAATCGTGAACTAATTGAAGCTATAGCGGCGTTATCAGCTACTGCAATTTTATTTTATGTTAGTTTTTGGGTTTTGAATAAAATTGAACATAAAAAATGGATGGAGTTTGTTAAAGCAAAAGTTTGGCAGGCCACCACAACTGGTAGTGTGATGGTATTTGTTGGATTAGCATTCTTTACAGTTTATAGAGAAGGATTTGAAACAGTTCTTTTCTATCAGGCAATGGCAGGATTTGCAAAATACATGGAAGTATACGTTGCATTAGGATTTGTAGCAGGTATGGTATCGTTATTAGTGATATTTTATGTTATGAGAAAACTTGGAAAACGATTACCACTGCGTGCATTATTTGGACTCACTATGGGCGTTGGTGCATATTTATCAATTGCATTTTTGGGCAATGCAATCAGAGAACTTCAAGTCTTAGAAATAATGCCATACACTGGAATGATTGGAATCATCCCAAGATTAGATATCAATGTGGCTGCAATGACTGGAATTTATCCAACTTTGGAAACCGTAGTAGGACAGGCAATACTTCTTGGAATTTATCTTGTTGCTGTAAGTTATGTCTTGATTTTAAGACCAAAACGTGAGAATAAAATAGCAGAGATGAGAAAATCAAGAAAAGTTGCTGAATAAAAAAAA
>JABHJJ010000199.1 GCA_018691945.1 Candidatus Nitrosopelagicus sp.
ATTGATAAACCAGGCAAATACGCATTAAAGGTAACTTAATTTGATACATTCTCCAAAAAGAGAATTAAAACGATTTTTAGATGAAGATGTCGGAAATGGGGACATTACAAGTAAATTATTACAAAAGAAAAGAATTCGTGCAAAAATAATTACAAGAGAAGAAACAGTTGTTGCAGGTACAAAATTTGCAAAATATATTTTTTCATTAAAGAAATGTCGAACACAAATTTTGAAAAAAGATGGAAGCGTGTCAAAAGTAAACCAAACAATTTTGGAAATAAATGGTAACGCAAGAGATGTTTTGACGTGTGAAAGAACCGTACTTAATCTTCTTTCAAGAATGTGTGGAATTGCAACGCAGACAAACAATCTTAAAAAACAGATTAAATCAGCAGGTTCAAAATCAAAAGTTTTTGCCACAAGAAAAACAGCACCGGGTTTAAGATTCTTTGATAAAGAAGCAGTTAAAATTGGTGGTGGCGAAAAACACAGAATGACTCTCAATGAGATGATTATGATAAAGGACAATCATTTGGCAGTAGGAAAATCCATTGAAGATATTTTGGAAAAAGCAAAAAAAACAGGAGGCAAAATCGAAATTGAGGTTGAATCACAAAAAGATGCAATCTTGTGTGCCAAATTAGGTGCAGATATAATAATGCTCGATAATTTTTCTCCAGACAGAATTAAAAAAACAATTAAGAAATTAACTGAACTAAGATTAAGAAACAAAGTTATTCTAGAAGCATCAGGGAGAATAAATTCAAAAAATATAGCAAGATACGCAAGGACAAATGTAGATATGATTTCTGTTGGAAATGTCACAAATTCAGTAGATGGTATAGATTTAAGCTTGGAAATTTCTTAACTTATTTCAAGCATTCTTTCAATTGCAAGTCTTGCTTTATCTGCAATTTCTTTTGGTACGGTGATAACAGTTGTCTCGTTTAATAGAGAATTGTAAACTTTGTCTAGTGTGATCATTTTCATATATTCACATTCTGCATTTTCAGATGCAGGAATGAATTTTTTGGTAGGATTTTGTTGTTTCATTCTATACAAAATGCCAGTTTCTGTTGCAACGACAAATTCATTAGACTTCGAGTTTTTGACATGATTCATCATTCCTTCAGTCGATAGTATTTGAACTTGGTTTGAGTTGTAACTACCATTTGCAACGTCATACATCATAGGAGTAGTGCAACTACACTCAGGATGAATTAGAAATTCTGCGTGAGTAAGTGAATTTAGTTTTTCTTTTACATTTTCAGGAGTGATTCCAGCATGTACATGACATTCTCCTGCCCAGATTAACATGTTTTTTCTACCAGTCATCTTTGCCACATAAGAGCCCAAGAACATATCAGGTAAGAATAGAATTTCTTTATCGTCAGGAATAGATTTCACAACATTTACAGCATTTGAGGATGTACAACAATAATCTAATTCGGATTTTATTTCAGCAGTAGTATTTACATAACCAATTGTAATTGCACTTGGATGTTCTTTTTTCCGTTGCTTTAGTTGTTCAAGAGTTATAGAATCAGATAGAGAGCAACCTGCAGCAATATCTGGAATGAGAACTTTTTTCTCAGGACTGATTATGGCAGCGGTTTCAGCCATAAAATGAACACCACAAAATAAGATTATCTTGTGAGGAGTTTTTGCAGCTTGACGTGCAAGACCCAAGGAATCACCCACAAAATCAGCCACATCTTGGACTTCAGGTATTTGATAATTATGTGCAAGTATAACTACATCCTTTTCTTTTTTCAAGTCTTCAATCTTATCTTTTAACATCCGAAAACCTCATCACATTAATCATTTAAAGTCTTATTTTTTTACTAGAAAATACTTAGAAATTCATTTTTGTGGTAATTTTTGCCATATCAAGTACCAATTTTTATTTCATCGGTGCATATTGACCGAATTGTTTCTATTGCAGATAAGATTGCAAGTCTACTAGTTCTAGGATTGTTTTCGTCAGGTACATTTTCGATAGTTGTTGTTAGTTTACCAAATTTTCCACTAGAGGTAATTACATGTGTATTTTTTGTAGTGTTAGGATCAACAACAATTTTTACAATTGTTTCATGGCTACCTAATCCAACTAAACTTAAAAGAGCAGATACGTTAACATTTTTTGGAAATAATCTAACAGCCTCACTTGCGGTGCCTTCAAATATTGTAGATGGTTCTTTGATTTCATCAAGATTTTGTTTGAATTGTTCGAAAAATGGCGCACCTCTTAAGGAGTCAGGATGTTTTGTAGTGATTAAAACCACAGAATCTAATTCATTTTTCACAGATTTTAGTGCATCAATTCCAGAAATTGCACCCGATGGAAGATAAACTGTTTTCTTGAATTCCTTACAAGCGTCAGAAATTATCTCAAAAATAGATTCATCTAAAAGAGCACCGCTGCTCATAATGAGCAAATCTTTTCTGTTCTGTAAAATGCTCAAGGCATTATCATTTACTGCTTCTTGTGATGCAGCCTCAACTACAAGATCTAATGGATTTGAAGATAACAAGTGTGCATTTTCAACAATTTCAGGTTTTTGTTGTAATTTACTAACAAGTAATTCTGATTTTTTCTTATCCACATCATAAATGTGAGTTAGTTGTGCAGGGATTTTTCCAGTATCTATCGCTATTGCGATTTGACTACCAATCGAGCCACAGCCAAGTAATCCTATTCGTTTCATGCCAATTTTTTCTAATAAGAGCATAAATAAGTAATGTGTAATCACTTCCAAAAACTTGAAATAACTAAAGATATTTTTCCAAAGTTACAAGTGCGAGCTGGTGCACAGTGCTGTTACGACAGAGGAAACTCCTCTCTCCTTGCAGAAATTGTGGTCCGGAGATGGGCAATCAGAGATGGTTGGCAACAGAGCAGAAAAAAATCTCTCTCGGAGTGTACGATGAGGACGAAATCGGAGGTTTCTGAGAAACGAGAATGAGAAATCTGACCCACAAGGAGCAAAGCCAAACAGAACTATAGAATTCTGCATCTGGTTCAGGTAGGCTGCAAAGCGAAATAATGTGTAAAACAGAAAGAGGGTTACGGCCAGCACGCACTATTCTGGTTTCCAACCTTTTGGCATGGAACCTTTACTAGATGCACTTGGTGTGTCATCATCTTTCTTTTCTTCAACTTGTGGATTGTCATATACACTTCTGTGTTGTTGGTATTCATCAGATTTTAGATGTGCTTCACCTCGATTAGTTTTGTAACCACCAGAACCAGTACTTGTATCAGCACCAACTAATTGTGAAGGATCAATACCTGTTTGGATATTTCCTGCGGCGATATCCTTTTTACGTTTCTTTTCACTGACTAAGAAGATTGCAATTCCAGCCATACCTGCAAATCCAGCCATGCCATAAATAATCATTACAGGAAATTCGCCAGTAGATGTTGTTGCATAACCTTCAGGAGCTTCTGGATAAACACCAACAACTTCTTGGTTATCCAAAACATCAATGTTTGCAAAGCCTGCAAAGAAAATGTTTGCTGAATCTGCAGATTCGATAGTTCTTAAATCATAAGTTTTGTCAGTGGTAAATGTTGCTTCATGCTCTTTTTCTGTTTGAATACCTTCTCTAAAGCTACTCTCACCCATAGTAAATGATGACCAAACAACTCCTGCCAATTCTTCAGATAATCCAAATTGTGCAGCATCTACGTTGATTCCTGTTGGATCAAATAAGAAATGCCAGTTACCTAATGGTTGGTTTTTAATTCCACTGGCATCCATAATTGGATTATTCAATAATGTTTCGGCGTCACTACCTTGAATTGCATTATACAATCCAGGTGCAACATCAGAAATGAATGAGATTGGTAAGTTAATTTCGTGAGGAATACCTTTAGCATTTACAGTTACTTCACCCGGAACCATTAGACCTCTCCAACTCATATCAACTATTCCAGAGCTTCCAGAGGATGACTCACGAAGCACATGATTTGTAATTTGCATTGTAAGAATTAGTTTGTAGTCAACCGATGTGTTTAGTCCACGACCGGTTAGTTTAGTATCATAGTCAATTTGGACATCAGTAATAGTAGCAGAGCTGTCCAATTGGGATAATTGATAATTAATTCTGTCACGTAATTCGGTCACTCCTGGATCATCAGAAGTGAGAGAGAAGGTTTTAGCAACTTTCTGACCTCTAAGTTCATCAGCAAGCATTCCACCTTCATCATAATTGATAATTATCGTTCTTTGAAATTTTATTTCTACTTCATCAACGGAATTAGGTTCAACCCAAGTTCTAAATTCCATTTGTGCTGCAAAAGCAGGAGCAACTGTTGATGCAATCATAATTACAGTGAGAGAGGCTATGAGAATTCCTGCACGAGACACGTAGCAATTTTTTTACTCTTAATAATAAATCTAACTTTGAAGATTGATTTTTGCGATCATTTGGAAGAAGTAATATGTAGTCAGCGTTTGGAGACTTACGGTATAATAATTTATGATAACAATATTGGCAGGAGGTACGGGTTCGATAAAGATGGTCAGAGGCTTTGCATCTCATGATCAAGAAGTAACTGTAATTAGCAATGTGGGAGACAATTACTGGTTATATGGAATGTATGTCTGTCCTGACATTGATACAATAATTTATGGTTTATCAGGAATTTTAGATGAAGACAAAGGTTGGGGAGTGAAAAAAGATACTAATAATTTTCTAAGACAAATGGAAGTTTTTGGAGAAGAGACATGGTTTAGAGTAGGAGATAGGGATGCTGCAACACATTTGATTA
>JABHJJ010000200.1 GCA_018691945.1 Candidatus Nitrosopelagicus sp.
CCAAAAAGTTTTGGGGCATTCCTTAAGAAGAGAGCTCCGATATATCTTGGATTAATTGGATTATTCATGATATTTGCATATCCTGCATTAACAGATAAAGATCTTAATTCATTACTTGATGACTCTTTTGAAGGTAATGAACGAATTGCAGTTGATATGGTTCAATTTTATTCTGGTCCAAATGAAACAGGTATTACTATTCTAGAAGTTATTGAAGAGAAGATTAATGAAAAGCATTCTAATCAAAAAATCTTTAATGATGAAGAAACGTGGGCAGAATTTGTTGTAGAAAATATTGAAAATCGAAATGAAGGATTTACTCATGAGGTAGTCTTTCTCTTTAATGCTGAAAATAATCAATCAATGATGTATGGTTGGTTTGTTAATATTGAAAATGGAGAAATATCCCCCATAGATTCAACATCTAAAAGTATACAACAAACAGTTGATTACTTTGACTAGTTCTTTAGGTATTAATTATCAATAATCTTTGAACAAATATGAAAACACGATTAGGTGTATCATTTGAAATTGATTTTGCTCACACTTTGAGAGGTCATCCAAAATGTGGTAAACCTCATGGTCATACATCTAGAATTATAGTTGAAGTTCAAGGTGATGTCAAAAAAGGTGCGTCATATGAAGAAAACATGGTAATCGAATTTGATAAAATGAAAAAACTTTGTTGGGAAACAATTGAACAACTTGATCATAGAAATCTCAATGATCTGTTCGATTTTCCAACATCAGAAAATATTGCAGAATGGATATTTGAAAATTTGAAAGATAAAATTCCATTACATTCAGTAAAATTCTTTGAAGGAACAAACAAGTATTGTGAAATCACTTCTGATTAGAAATTATTGATGATATTTCTTAGGTTAAATCGCCATCTTTGAGTTTCTGAAGATCCAAAATTCTAACACATTCTTCTAGTTCTTCAGGTAAATGGTCATTTATTGCTCGTTGACAATTTTTGCAAATTGTACCTTCCATATCTGAATTTGGTTTTGCCATCATAATTATCGCCAGTCCTTAGTATCCGTTGTACATTTCGGACATTTAATTCCATTTGTTACTAAACCACATTTGTTACATTTTGCTGAATATCCAATCATATCGTTTTTTCCAGTTTTTGTATATTTGAAAATTAATACAAACGCAATTAAAATTCCAATTGCTGCTCCTACGACCCATAATAGCATAATATACTGTAAAGTTTATTCAATTAAAGACTAACGATAATCTAAAATTTCCTTGAATCCCCCTCAAGTAAACCTGGACCAATATGTAATTTGTCTATATGACTGGATAATTCTTCTTTGTCCTGAAATTTTGATTCACAATACGGACATGATAGTTCTTTCATACTGTATCTTACACTTTACAAAATAAAAGGGAGATGAAAATTTGTATTTGTATATATTTTTTCTATCTTTTTGGTATGTCATCTTCCGAACTAAATCTAGATTCAACTGCTTCTGCTTTCACAGATAATTCCTTTGTATCTCCAAGTTTTTGATAGGTTAATTTTTCTAGGGTTTCTATGATTGTTCTTGCTGCTCTATATTGAGGAATTCTGGGTTCTAATAATTCACCATAAAGCCCAATTCCATTTATTCCATTCAATTTCGCATAACCTAAAATTAATCCATTAAACCCTGTAATGACAGATTCAGTTGGAGTGGTTTCAATTCCTAATTTCCTAACTAATTTCAAAATATCTTGTGATGTAGTTGTAACATATGTTGTAGGACTTTTTCCAAATGATCTTGATGTGTGATAACCTCCCACCGTATAGATGAATTTTGCATCATATCGTTTTGCAACATTTATCACATCTTGGCATAATTCATTTAGTTCCTCATTTTCTTGTGGTTGACCTCTACCTCCACCAAACACAATGATATCCTTGGCAAATCTATACTCCCATTTTTCTTCAGGAATCTCAATGTATCCACCTTTGTCATAAACATATGGCGGTCTAGATGATACGGCATGTCTAAAAGATGCTGTACCTAAACTTTTGTTGATATGATTTACTACTATACTCCCAACATTTCCCATATCTTGCATTGCTGCTATGATTAGTGGTTTATTCACATCTGGAATTCTTGTATCCTCAAAATGCACATGATTTTATGAAATTTGTTGTTTAAAACAAGTTTGGTATATTCCTGAGAATTGTTATCATAGTACGACATTTTTAGTTTCAAGTTCTCTTACACATTCAAAATCTTCTTTCTATATGCAGTCAATAAACAACTTCTACAAAGACAGTCTTTATCATCAATTTCATTTTTTGATAATTTAGGAAAATCTGCACACCAACACGAGATATTATTGTCACACGAAAAACCATCACCACATTTGGCACATTTTTTATTCATTAGTTATCTGATAATATGCTTAACACTCTATTAGGAATATCTGGTAATCTACTAACTGCTAATACCTTATCATATCCTAAATATTTCAAATTATTTGCAATTGATGTTGCACTAAATGTGTCTCTACCTACTCCAATTGCTGTCATTTTGATTCCTAATGACCTGTATGATTTTAGTATCAATTTTACCGCATTTGCATCAGCTGGTTCTCCATCTGACAATGTCAAAAAAATATCTGGCTTTTTTGATGTTAAAATGTGAAGCATTCTATCATATACTTCTGCTAGTGGTGTACCTCCATTAGCTGAAATTTGTGCTAATCTCTTAGCTGCTGAATTATTCCATTTCATTTCTGATGGTTTTACTAACCAGCAAACTACCTGTCTATCTACAGTATTGAATGCATATACTGAAAAATCTACTTTTAAGAATGCCAATACCTCGCAAAGTCCAATTGTTGCCTTTTTGTATTCTATTTGTTGATCAGACACACTTGAAGAATGATCAAGTAAGATGACAATTTTTGATTA
>JABHJJ010000201.1 GCA_018691945.1 Candidatus Nitrosopelagicus sp.
GTTAGTTTGTTTGTCATTTAGGTCCTCAGGTTTTACAATATCAAACTGTTCAGAGCCAGGCGAATATTTGATTAAATCCTGTTGTTCGGCACGTCTCAAAGTCAATTCGCTATCTGCACTAGCAGGAACAGTGATGACTTCGTTATACCTTTCACGAAGACGATTAAAGTTTTTATCAGCACCTGGGACATCAATCTTGTTTGCAACTATCAAAGTAGGTTTTGATATTTTACGTAAAATTTTTGCAAATTCTTTAGTTTGACCCATCTCAAAATCATCAAATTTAATGTCCTCCAAATTAGTAGTTTTTAGTGCCTGAATCACATGCGGTTTTTTGACACCAATTCCTTGGTATAATTCTGTCAATGCATCAACTTGTTCTGCACCGTCACGAATATTTTTAGATAATTTATCACGGTTTCCTTCAAGAATTTTTTGATACCACATTACCAACTCTTCTTCAATGTCTGCAAAGTCTGAGACAGGATCACCAGACCCTGGTTCGGATATTTTTCCTGTTGAGTCAATACTTCCAGAACAATCAACCACATGCAATAGAGCATCAGATTGTGCGGCAATGGATAGAAATTGGTTTCCTAATCCCTTACCTTTCCATGCATCTTTGATTAATCCAGGTAAATCAATTAGTTCAATTGGAATGTAACGCCACCCATCAACGCATTTTGAATTATTTGGATGGTCTTGTACGTTAAACTCCATGTGGACACATAATGTGATTGCTTGACCGATTCCAGTTTGTGGTTTTTTTGTAGTAAATGGGTATGTAGAAATTTCAGTTGAGGCTAATGTGGCAGAATTGAAAAATGTGGTTTTGCCAGTGTTTGTTTTACCTATAATTCCAATCCTGATTACCATGAATTAGTTTCCAGTTTATTGTATTTATCTGATTATTTTTTGATTTTATTTTCTATGTTCGAAATTGCATTTTGAATCTCTTTTAGATTCCATTTAATTTCGTCTAATTGTTCTGAAGTGATTTCATCATGCCATTTTTCAAGAATCGTTTTTGTGATTTCAGTGCAGTTGTATAATACACCCCAGTATGGGTGATGTTCCGCGGTCGTATATGCTAGCTCTGCTGCATCCTCCACACCAAGTTTTGCTCTTGTAAGAGAGTCCATCTTTTCTCCAAAAATTTTGATAGAATCAAAATCAAGATCAGATTCCACCTTTATCTGAGTCTGTTTGTTCTCAAATTTTTCTACTAAAAGTTTTAGCTCTTCATAAAATGTTTGAAACGAATTTTCGGACATTATGTTAACCGTCGATGTTCTGCCAGCATACATCTGTTAAAAACTACATCAATGCCGGCATCATGTGCTAATTGTTCTGCTTCTTCATTGTGTATTCCTTCCTGAAGCCAAATAACTTTGGGTTTTTTCTTTATTGCTCCTTTGATAATTGATAACACCTGATCTGATGGTCTAAACACATCTATAATATCAATCTCATCAGGTACGTCAGTAATCTCATCATAGCATTGTTTTTTCAATATAATATCAGAATTGGGATTGACAGGAGTAATATCATATCCATTTTCATGCAGATATTTTGGTACATAGTGTGCAGCCTTGTCTGGATTTTTTGACATTCCAATTACAGCTACCTTTTTCATCTTTAAGATTTCTAAAATTTCTTCATCTGAATGTGGATCATCATCCATGGAAAAAAATTATTTTTAGAACTAATATGTTAATCGTCATGCTCGTGTGCAGTCAAATGGCAATCACAATTACAGAGTTCAGTGGTATGATTATTTTGGCAATCAATACACTCAAAGTGTTTGTGGTTTTCACAGCTGGAGCAAATCATGATTGATTGTATAATTACAATTTTGTATTAATATATGTCGAAAACTTTGATTATTATTACGAGAAATATACATCAGAATTGTGGATATTTCTGTAGGTCATACACCTGATTCAGACGACGCATTCATGTTCTATGCAATGTTCACAGATAAAGTGAAATCAGATGATTTCTCGGTTACCCATGTTATAGAAGATATTGAAAAATTGAATAAAAAGGCAAAGAATCCAGAGTTAGATGTAACTGCAGTTTCAGTGCATGCTTGTGCATACATTCCAAATTATGTAATGCTAAGAAGCGGCGGAAGTTTTGGAATTGGATATGGTCCGATTGTTACTGCAACAAAGCCTATGACAATTGATGAGATAAAAAAATCAAAGATTGCGATTCCAGGA
>JABHJJ010000202.1 GCA_018691945.1 Candidatus Nitrosopelagicus sp.
AATTAATGATATTGAAACTGAAAAACAAAATGAAAAATTACAAGAATACTATACAGATTTAGATTTAGCAGAATCATATAAAATAAAATATTTGGATATTATGTCTAATACATGTATGGGTTATTTCCCTGAAACGTATGATGAAATGCAACAAAAAATAAAAAAAGCACAAGGAATGTCTAATTATCTCATATCTCATTCAAGTGAATTAAACGCTATTACAAATACCATGAAATCACTTCAAGAAAAATATCCAAATAGTGATTATTTCTATCTAGAAGAAATCCAATGCCCTGATCAAGATGCTTGGGATACACTATACGAAAGAACTAAAAATTATCAAGGTGAATTAACTATCGAACAAACGGAAAAAGTAACAATGTATGTTTCAAATCAATATGAAAAATGCATTGAGGAAGATAATACAAAATTCGTTTGTGATGCTAAATTAGGTGAATTCACTGAATCAGCAAAATTGGTTTTAGGATATAATTAGATGAAACCAATAGTAATTATCGCAATATCTGTAAGTTGTTCAGTTATAGCCGTATTGGGTGTTTTACTAGGACTTGAGATGTATGCTACCAATGAAGCACAAAAAGCATTAGCAATAGAATTAGAAAGACAAGCAGTTTGTGAAAGACTCTATGATAATTCAGGTTCATTAAAGGGAGTTGAATTATGGGGAGTTTGCATCAATTACGGAATTATTGAAGCAGTTAATGATGAAATTTTAGATTGTGGTACAGGAAGTCACTATTCAGCACAAATGTGTCAAATGGACACAAAAATATTTGCAATGAAAGTAGTTAATCAAGAAATTACCTTAGATACTAAATTTAGAGAAAGTTTTTCTTCAGATTTGAGCAGCTTACAAAAATCAAGAAATATGTTAATTGAACAAAGACAAAGTGAAGAACAGCAAAATAATATCAAACGTACAGAAATGAAAATACTTGAAGAGGAATGGATCTCAAAATATCACCTTGCAAATCCTTCAGATTGGCATCAGATTTATCAAGAATGTATGAATTCTGAATTTGAATATTATGAAACTAAAATCCTACATGATAACTTTTGCAAGTATGATACCTTGGATTATGTATTAAGCGGAACATACCATAACATGCCGGCTGCACGTTCTCAAATGTTTGCCAATATTATGAATGACATACCCATTTGGGATGATCTAGGATCAGATTCTGGGGATGATAAATTTTCTTCTTATTCAAAATCTTGTAGAGCAAATCCTCATACAGATTATTCTCAATGTATGTGTGCAAATGAAATTAATTCATATCAATGGTATGATTTATGCCTGAAATAGATGGTTCTAAAAAAACTCAATCAGCCCTAACATTATACATCTAATAGAAAATACTCTTTTTCAAACCTAACATCATTTTTTGATTTTTGTTTATGCTAGGAAATAGTTGACTAATCATTAAATTCTAAATTCTTTTGAGAAATAGACAATATGCTTAAGTTCATAATTCTTATAGATAGGGAATGGGCTGTAGTCACAATTATGTTTACACTCAAGGGTATTTCTCTTGTACAAAATGTGGTAAAAGATCCTATGGTAAGTCATACAAAAAGAAACAAGGAAAGAAAGTTGTTGTAGGAGTAATAATTGCCATAGTGTTGGGAGTTGTGGTTTTAGGGTATTCTAATGGAATTTTTGAAATTAATCAAGAAAAATTAGAAGAGGCAATTCAAAATATTCCACAAAGCCTTCCTTCAATAACAGAAAATATCCCATCAATGCCACTTCAAGTTTCTGAATCCATAGAAAAAATTGTAGATACATCAGTAAATGAAATTAATAAAATAGAAGAAAAAATACAAGAGGCAAGCATGCCTGAAGAATCATCCGAAGAATATGCAATAAAATCAATTGAATACATCAATCAGAAAAGAGCAGAAAATGGAAAAAAATCAATCACTCATGATTCCAGAGTTTATGAATTAGCAATGGCCAGAGCAAAAGATATGCATGAATATCAGTATCATGATCATACAAATCCAATTACAGGTACATGTCCTTACAACATGAAATCTGAATTTGGATTAAGGTCTAATGAAAATGTTGCAGAGAATGCATATCTTTTTGGGACTGAAACAAATCCAACTCTATCCAATCCATCTTACACTGAAATAATTGATGGTTGGATGGATAGTACGGGTCATCGAATGAACCTACTTAGCTATGAACATGTTGGAGGTTCTGTTGCATGTTATGGTGGATTTTGTGTTTTCTTGGGATTAAATCATGGGCTATATGGAGAGGGATGCTATACTGCATCTGAAGGACAAGCATATGCATCACGGTTTGATAATTGTACTCCAAACCAAATGAGACAATATGAGCAGTTGTTACAGGATTATGACAAGATTCCTTCAGTGACAAATTCACAAGCAGAATATCAAAAAGCAATGAGTATGTATAATCAGATAGAAAATTTTAGGTGTTAATTTGCTAAAACCATATCTAATTGAGATTCGATTGATGGGGGAAACAAAAGATCTTACTAAAAAATTAATTTATGATATTTTTCATAAATTCAAAGTTAGAGGACAGATAAGAAAAAAACCTGTTCCACATGTTACTTTGTTTGGGCCCTTTGGATGCAAATCAATACGTGAAGTAATTCACGCTATAGGGGAGGTGGGTTCAGAATACAAAGAACTAGAATATGGAATTGATGGTTTTGATTTCTTTGAATTAAAGAAAAAATTCTTGTTCATTACAACATCTACTAAGAAAAATGTAATCTACTTGAAAATAAAACCAAGTGAAGACCTCAAAGATTTTAGACATGAATTAGCAAAAAGACTACTCAAATTCACAGATGCAGTAAATGCTTCACATGATTCAAGAGACAAATTTCAATTTCATGCAACTATTGCCATGAAAGACATTCATCACAAATTTGATGAGATTTGGGAGTATCTCAAAAGTTATGATATCAAAACTAAAGGAATGTGTTATAGAATCACGCTACTCAATCAAGGCAAAATAATGTACGAGTATGAATTGCCCACAAAAAGACTATTGAATCGTCAACAAGCATTAAGACGTAGACCCAGAGAAAGTTCTGATGAAGACCGTACTAGACAAAGTAGTCAAAAGACTAGAGAAAGAAGCACATCATCATTAAAGGAATGTTATGAAATTTTAGAAGTAAGTGACGGTTCTACAACTAATGATATTCGTGCTTCTTACAGACGCCTATCATTATTGTGGCATCCAGACAAACATAGAGATTCAACTAGGAAAAAAATTGCCGAAGAACAAATGAAATTAATCAATAATGCAAAAACAACATTAGA
>JABHJJ010000203.1 GCA_018691945.1 Candidatus Nitrosopelagicus sp.
CTTGACCAATCCTCTGTAAAAACAAGTGGACAGACACAAGAAGGCTCTTCATATTCTACCAATTATGCTCAAGCTCAATTCAACTATGTACAACTTTCAATTCCTTACCCTCAAACAATAACGGTCTCATCAACATTCCAGACCATTCCTGATGAAGGTGAAGATTATCATGGTGGTGGCGGTACTGGAGGTGCCGGTGTTACTAGTGGTAATGCACACGACGATGATCATACAACTACTGGCATTGGAGATTCGTCAAGTATAGAAAGTGAACGAAACACAGGATATAACGGCCAAGTTCTATACAAAGAAATTAAAAAGAATCTCCTAGAAATGGACATGAAAGTTTATCCTGACAGTGAAGGAAATTTCCATGGAGTGTTTGATCTTAGAGCTGGTATCTTTTTTGATGGAATCTATAAAGTAAAGGCAGATTATTTTGGTTACAAATATGAAGAGAGCTTTTCAGTTATTGATAATTCTCTAAAAGGTGGGTTGGCACCTGAAATAAGTATTGATTTTGATAAAGATGAATATATTCCAGGTGAAACTGTCTCCATCTCTGGAAAAATCAGTAATGTGTATTACTATGATCCTGTATCTGTGATAGTAGAAACTCCTGATGTATCAAAAATTAATTGTTTTGCTCAACATTCATGTGGATTAGGTTCTGAGAACAAGATTCGTGTAAGTGAAGGTACTGAGGGCGCAACATTCTATATGAATTATAAAATTCCATCAGGAGATAGTTCTGTTGGAAAATATAACGTAATTGCAGATACTCACTTTGGAGAAATCAAAAAATCATTCTTTGTACTATCTGAATCCGATGTAGTTAGTCAAATTTCGCCTCCATCATCTGAGTTCATCCCAAAAACGTCCAAAATAATTGAAAAATTCAATAGAATTGCAGACACTGAGATTCCAATAATCTTAACTGAAAAATCATCTGAAGATTCAATTCTTGTTCCACGTGTAATACAAGGTTCATTATTTACTTCTGCCAGAGGTGAAGAATCTGATGTAAATCTACGAATAACAACAACTACTGGTCAATGTATTATTGGACAAGATTCAGACTGTCTTGTATCTGAATCTACCAGAAAACCTGGCGCAATTTACTCCATAGTCTCAATTGATGATGTAAATTATAAAATTCGATACAGTGGAGATGATGTACGATTAGAGAAATTCTCAATACTTCCTGAAAATTCTGATTCAAAAATTGATATTGATGACTGGAATGTAGAAATTATAAAAGATGAGCAACCAACTAGATTCTATTACAAAGTGTCATACGTGGCATTAGAGTAAAACACAAAACCTTCTCACAAAAACTCATAATATGAAAATTAATCTCTTAATGTTTTATCAGGATGATCCAAAAAAATGCACTGCCGCCAAACTAATAAAATTTGGGTTGGCAAAGAAAATCACAAAACCTCAATCAAAAACTGTTCTTCTACACCCATACTCAAAAAAAACATTACTAAATCATGAAAAGTCTCTTTTTACTTCAATTACTGGGATTGATTGTTCGTGGGCTTTGGCTGAACAAGTTTTTCAAAAAGATTTTGTTGGTGTCTCTAGAAAACTACCGCCACTTTTAGCTGGAAATCCAGTAAATTATTCAAAAATTAACAAATTAACCACTGTTGAGGCAATCGCAGGAGCTGTATTCATCTTAGGTGATGAGTCTTTATCCAAAAACCTTCTTGAAAAATTCAATTGGGGTCACACATTCTTCGAATTAAATGAAAATCTCTTACATGATTATCAAAAAGCAACCTCTGATGAACAAATTATTGAGATTATACATGAATATGGCTATGAATATAATTAAGTAAAATTCATCTCTTGAAATGGATAAAACTGCAAAATTATTTGATGTATGGGCCAACACTGGTCGTTCTGAAGACATGGAAAAAGGTCATGGAACCACTGTAAATCAATTCTTAGATAAATTATCTCTTAAAGAAAATTTCACATTTCTTGACATTGGATGTGGAAATGGCTGGGTAGTTAGGAAAATATCACAAAAACCATCCTGCATTAAAGCTGTTGGAATTGATAAAAGTAAAATGATGATCAAAAATGCAAAATCAAAAACTCTCTCAGAAAAAGAAAACTATCTTGTAACTGATCTTGAAACTTGGCATACAAAAGAAAAATTCGATGTAATCTTTTCTATGGAATCATTATACTATTCTGTACCAATGGAATCTGCACTTGCAAAGGTCTTCAAATTACTTAAAAAAAATGGTGTATTTTATTGTGGAACTGATTTTTACAGTGATAATCATCTAACTACTAGATGGGTTAAAGATATGAATATTCCAATGGATTTGCGTTCAGAAAAAGAATGGAAAAAAATGTTTAGAAATGTTGGATTTGTTACCCGCTCAAAACATGTTATCGACCAGAAAAATAAATCCAAATGGAAACGTGAATTTGGAACGTTATTTGTTATTGGCAGAAAGGCTTGATTTTTTAATAATTATAATCAAAATTCCAATTAAAACTGGAATGATAAGTAATGCATACCAATAATTTGTTTGTGATTTATTCACAATCTCAATTATGTCTGAATCTGGAATATTTTTATTCTCTGAAATCACTATGAAACTTTTTGAATATTCATATGGTTTTAAAACATCATTTGACGCTGCAAAAATTTTGATAGTATTAACTCCTTCAATAATTTTTGACTTTTCATCTAAATTGATATTTGCATTATTATTTTCTGTTAGTTCAATTCCATCTAGAATTATCTTGCCTTCTGAATTTACTATGAAATAATGAATCTCTGAAGAATTTTCTGTTGAAACATGAATCTGTTCATCAGAACCTAAAACATATGGTTGCACAAACTCAACTGAGTTAATTGATGGAAATTTTACATCCTCAAACTCTTTCCATTTGCCTTGTTCAAAGAGATAATTTCCATAATCAAATGATTTAATGACAATCATTCTTGATTCAGGTGAATATCTATCTAGATAAAATGGGCCATTACTAATCACTGCATGGTTATTCTCATTAATCCATTTTTGACTTGAATCATATCTGATATTTTGAAAATTATTCTGTGGATTAAACTGTACTAGAGAATCTGGGACAACCTCATTTTCTTTAAAATTATCCAATTGCATCTTAACTTGGTTTGCATCATTTGGAATGATCAATGATATCCAATTGATATTTTTTGTAATAGATTCTGTACGTGAAAATGAACTCTTCCCATCAACTACAATCTGTTCCATTGCTGCAATTATTTCCCATGGCATGCTACTCCACACACTTCCCCAAGACGCAATTTCTCCAGAATCAAAATGCCAAAAATCAGTATAAACCTCAATTGTATCCTCGTCAATTATGCGAATGCCCTTTAACGTATTCAAAACTTGAGATGCTTGTGGAGAAAAATCGGAATCATATGTCTTGTCATTTTCTGTTCTTTCTGAACCCCATTCTGATATGAAATACATTGAATAAATTATGTCGTTCATATTCATCTCAGGACCATGATGCCACTGGTTGAATTTCAAATCATAAATGATCTTACTTTTTGCAGAAATTCCTGTTCCAATTTCTTCCCATTTCTTTAAATCTGAATTCCATTTTATTGCATCATCTGGAACTTGAACTGATGAGTTAATCCCGTTAGTTTCCACCTCCCACGTTGCTCTAATTGGAATTACCTTCCCCGAAAACGGATGCCCTGTTAAAATTGGGTCTGAAATTGAGAGCCAAATTTGATTACTATATGTGTCTCCTAATCCACCGATTGGGTTCCATGCTGCTTGATAAATCTGCTTTACTCCTACATCTAATGTTCCAGAATCTGTCCTGACATTAATTGGTGTGAATCTACTTGGAACTCCTGCACCTAGTGCATTAATTATTCCTTCAACACCATCATTTACAACATATTGATCAATCTTACTTGCAAGAAATATTCTAACTGATTCATTTACTCCTTCTCTTGTTGCATCTTTGATTAATTCCGTCCTCTCATTTTGATCATTAAATTCCCCTGAGTAAATCTTCTGAGTTAATTCATCTAATTTGTCATTTTCATAATTCCAGTTAGATGGATTATTGTTTCCTGGCATACTTGAAAACCATGGAGAATACATCTGGGCAAGAGCCACCGAGTCATATCTAGTAAATCCTGAACTTCCCCATCCTTCTGTATACAAACTCCATTTTTGTTCAACTGGGTCTGATCCATAAACAACAACATATGCTTTATTCAAATCCCCAAATTCTTTTTTCACGGTAAATCCAATCTCTTCTAATTCTGATGATAGCACTTCTCCAATTGCTTTTCTAACAGGATCATCACTTCTTATAAAAAATGTAATCTCTATTGGCTCATTTTCATAATACCAGGTTCCATCAATTTTTTCTGCTCCTTTTACACTCAATTCTTCAAAAATTACTTTCTCTGCAAATGATGGATTATATCTAAATTGAAAAGTTTCAATGACATCTAAAATTCTCAAATATTCTGCAGAAAAACTTCCATAATTTGAAAACATAGGAGTTCCATATCCTCCTAGCAACTCATTTACAATCAAATCTCTATCTACAAGGAAATTTACAGCATATCGCACCTTTTGAATTGAAAATGGGTTGAACGGTCCTTCATCAGTTGGATTCAATAATATGCTATAATATCCTCCTGTTGACTCGTACACTTTTAGTCCATCTTTAGAATCTGAATCTTCTAGTCTATCTGAAGAAATTCTGTAATAATACATATCCAAATTCCCATTTCTTACTTCTTCTAAAGCTGTATTCTCGTCAAGATATTGTATAAATTTTATTTCATCTACGAATGTTCCTTTTTGAGCAAATGCTGGTGGGATTATACTTATCAAACAAAAAATTAGAATTATTTTGAAAATTTTCAATTGTTTCAACTAATGCTTGACCTTGGATAAATTTTAGCATTTTAATACAATTACATCTGTTTTGAATTAGAATTGAATCCAAAACTGATTGTTAAGGGGATTAATGGTATTATTGAAGGTGGAGTGAGCGTCACAGATTTTTCTATAGCTTCTGAATTAGATGAAATTAGCGCAAAAGAGATGTTGTATACGCTTGTCCAAAATGGAATTGGTGTATGGAATGATGATTTGGTAAATTTTAATATTCCTAATGACAGGATCCAAACCGCATTATTTGCCATCAAACTTGGCGCAGATGTAGAATCTGTATCTGAATATCTCACTTGGCAGGATTTTGAATCTATCACTGGATTATTCCTTCAAGAAAAGGACTTTGATGTAACAAAAAATCTTATCTTAACAAAACCTAGAATGGAAATTGATGTCGTTGGAACAAAAATGGATATTGCGTTATTGGTAGATTGTAAACATTGGAAAACTATGAGTAAATCTGCATTAGA
>JABHJJ010000204.1 GCA_018691945.1 Candidatus Nitrosopelagicus sp.
ACAGGCCTGTTCATGAAGACTGATCGTGTTTTTGTTTTGCTGCTTGTCGTTTTATTGCCCCTTTCCGGATGTTTTGATGGTTCTGTAGGAGATGCCGATGCAACTGATGACAGTAGTGAAAGTAGTACCTCAACAAATAACCAAACGACTATCATTAACAACTACTATAACAACACTTCATCCCAAATAACGACCTATCAAAATGGTACCTTTTCATATATTTCAACATTTGACATAGGAGAATATGGTCAAATTTCGTCAACACAAACAACAACAAGTTGGGGATATTTAGATTCTGTAGAAGCAGAATATATTGAGGTCTTTACTGTAATTCAAAATCAAGGAGAAAATATTGATATTGCTGAATTTAATATTTTTGCGAGAGTTTCATACATTGATTGTTCAGACAATCATACTGGATATCAAGATATTCTCTTGCAAGATTGTATGGATCATGATGGAGAAATCATCGATGAAATTATCCCTATCCATCCTGCTGGTAAATGGAATATTACATGTGATAATGGACTTTCTATGGAGTTTCAAATTAACTATATAACATCCGATTTGCCATTTGGAGGTGAACAGTGCGAATTTACTTACAAATTCCACCATGATTACAATATTGAAATGGCATGGTGGAATGTGAATTATTTCGTTTATGATGCAATAAGATAGAATTAACAATTCATGAGCGGACAAGTCTTAGACATCTCTGTACACAAGGGGGTTATCTTTGAATCAGAAGTCAAAAATCGATGGTTTCGAAATAGAAGTAAATGAATCTGCTGCTTTGACCCACGCAGGTCTACTCAATGGATAATAACTGCAAGTATAATTTGGTTCGTCTTTTGAGTTGTAAATTCTTTTCAACCTGGAATTTTCAATCCAATTGATTTCATTCGAAGTCTTCGGATCAAAATTTTCTAGAATTGCAAGCACAAAATCACAATCATCATCTTGGAGTCTATTGTATTCATTTTCCGTTAGTGTAGGTGAGCACTTGTCAAGTGAACTTTTCACTTCCACGCAAAGAATCCTTCCGGATTTTTCTGCTCTAATATCATATCCTAATTTCATATGCCCAACGTAAGATGTCTGCCAATTTTCTCCAATTAGAAAGTGGCGAACAAACATCTCTGCATTCCATCCATTATTTTCTCTTGGTGGTGCAGGAACAAACGTAGTAACTAGATTGTCAACGATGTCATCATTTACTAATGAATAGGTAAACGGTTTAGTCTGATGACGGTAAAACAAATCTGGACTGATATATTGATTTTTTTCGCTCCTAATGCAATTTTTGCAATAATATCTCAATTGCTGATTCAAGGTATTTGAAATGGAGCTATGATTGTCAAATAAATCCGTATTGGCTGTAATCCAATCTTCGATTTCTCTTTGTGTTGCACACCCACCCGCACCACGAATTGCCGATATTATCGCATCCTGATATGTTGTCATGTATTGAGCAATAGTTCTGTACCATTAATATTGTTGAAACTATGAATTGATTGATTCATCTCAACTCTTTCCTAAATTTAACCATGTTGAAGGATTGTGGCGCCCATACCCATGTGCAATCTTTACATGGATAAACAAATTGTTGATTATCCATCAATAATATCGGTCTATCCCAAGGTATTGTAGAATCACAATTAGGACATTCTGTCAATGGATTAATCATATTCTCTAAAGTAAACATCATTACAACATTGACATACTTATGATCCCAGGGAGGTATTAATCTACATTGAGATAAGTCTAATGTCATTCCATCCTTGAGATGAACAATTCCATTGTCATCGATTTGGTTAGTCTTTACACTTGCATCAATATTATTTTTATCTATTTTTTTAGCCATAAAATCGCCCTTTCCACTATGGTGGGGATTGAGATGCATATAAAGAACAAAAAGTTAAAAATTTAATTTTACCAAGCCAATCAGGTAGGTTTTACCCGGTCATTTAGGTAGGTTTTACCTGACCATTTCGACACAAGTGAACAATATTGAATATTAGTCTTAGAAATTAGTGTACACAAGGGGCCCCCTTTAGTTCGTATACGACATAAAGGGTACCGACG
>JABHJJ010000205.1 GCA_018691945.1 Candidatus Nitrosopelagicus sp.
ATAGTACTGGTACTCAAATTTGGAGTATTGGTGGAAATGGAACTGCTGATGGTAAATTTTATGAACCTTCTGGAATAGATATTGATGCTTCAGGTAATGTTTACATTGCAGATTCTGGAAATGACCGATTACAAAAGATTGATTCAGATGGTGAATTCTTAAATAAATTTGATGCCACTGATGGTGATGGGTTATCTAGTCCAACTGGTATAGCCATTAAAGATGATGGTTCAATAATTGTCGCAGAATCTGGTGGCGATGAAATTGAAGAAATTCAAACTACTGCAATCTTTGAAACCTCTTATGGCAATTCAACATATGGTGACTTTACAGTAGAAGCAGGACCAAAAGAAGTTGTTTTGCCTGATACTACTACTAACTCTACTGTATTTGAAATAAAAATACAAACTGATGGTGTTGACAAAACTAAAGCAATCTATGTTGACTTTGATGTCCCAACTGGTATTTTACTAAATAATGGTGCATCTGGTAATTCTACTGCTCTTTCTACTGGCAATCAGTTAAAATTAACTATTGATAGTGACACTGGACTGGCAACTGGAAATATTACAATTGCTAGAAATTCTACCCTTTCTGAAGGATTATCTACATTAACAATGAAAACAATGGTTGAAAATGTTGATCCAATATCTAATTCTGGAATAATCTCTAATCATAAAAATACTACTTTGAATATTATTGGAACTAGTTCCACCACTACTATTGAATCTGATACAAGTTCCCCTGTTGCACCTGCTAGCATTACTAGTACAACCCCATTGCAGATTTCTACTGATTTAGGTGGAGACACAATTAAAATTGCTATGAAAGAATTAACAACTGATACTGGTGATCCCGTTACTATTGAAACAAAGAAATTGGAAATGGATCACTCATCTTTAAGTTCTGAAGAGTCTTTTAGTTCTGGATTTGAACATATTGATGGAGCTTCGATTATCAACATAGAATCCTCTAGTAAAGCTGCAACTACAAATTATGATATTAAAATCCCAATACCAGGATCATTACCTGATGGAATGTCTGAAAATGAACTAAAAATTACTTGGTTTGATGATGCAAATGGAGATTGGGTTGAAGTTGATTCCACTGTGTCTGATGGATATGTGATTGGAACTGTAGATCACTTTTCATCCTTTAGTTTAGGTGGCTCTGTAGGTTCCTCAAGTTCATCTTCATCATCTGGTGCAGGAAGTGCTGGTGGTGCTGGCGGTGGCGGTGGCGGTGGTACTGGCGGTGATGCACCAACTGGCACAGATTCTGATATATTTGGTTCTCTAATTATCTATGAAATTTCGTATGATGCTTGTGTAGATAAAGAAGTTAGAGTTACAATTGGTTCTGATACTTCAGATCTTGATGTGAAATTACGTAGCCCTATCATGGGTGTAACCCATGGTGTATTGGGTGAAGAATTATTTGATTATTCTACTGTACCAAATCAACATGTCTATGTGTTTGTAGCACCATTGAATCCTGATGAAGATTATGTCAGGGTTGAAGTTGATAGTTTATCTGGACGTACAGGTTCACACACTGTGAAATCATTGAACATCTATGGTTGTGAAGGTTCTGAAATTGTCAATATACCTTCTGTATTGGCACAACCAACTCCATCTGATGCTAAACCTAAAGAAACTTCATTCAAATCAACTCCTCTAGATAGCAGAAACTTTGTAACATCTACATATGACAAATATGACTTTAATGTCTGGTATTTGCTAAATGGTGATATTTCATCTGTAACTGTAGATGCTGATTCTAGTATGATTGGACTTGATTTGGATGGTTATGTTGATGGTTCAATTACATTGAGTTTGTCTCGTTTAATCATTGATTCAGACAATGATAACTTTGTTATCATGACTTATCCTGAAAACATTAGTGATTATGAAATTGTTGAATCTACAGAATCTAATGTTATTGTACAATTAACTCCTCCAATGGGTACTGAAAGAATTGAAATATTTGGATCCACTGTAGTTCCAGAATTTGGAAATATTGCATTGTTTATTCTCATAATCTCAATTATTTCTTTGACTGTCTTATTCAGGCAACAGTCTTTTAGAAAATTAAGTGTCTGAAATAACTTCTAATTTTTTAATGTCTAATTGATATCTTCTCTTTCCGATCAATTTTTTTAAATTTATTTCAAAAAGTATTGATGGTTAGTTAGTATTTGTTAAACCCAATCTAAAAATATGTTAATATTATTAAGAAATCATGAAAACATTTTGTAAATGTGGCTGTGAATCC
>JABHJJ010000206.1 GCA_018691945.1 Candidatus Nitrosopelagicus sp.
AATTTAGCACCTGATAAATCTGCATTTTTTAGATTAGCACCAGAAAGATTAGCATAATTCATAATGGTTCCATGTAGATCTGCATTTTCTAGATTAGCATTTGAAAGATTAGCATTTGAAAGAATTGCAGCAAAAAGATATGCTTCAAAAAGATTAGCACCAGAAAGATTAGCATTTGATAAATCTGCATCAAAAAGTTCAGAAAATGACAAATCTGTATTTTGTAATTGAGTATTTCTGAGGTTTGTATTGACAAGATGTGCATCATACAAATTTGCATTAGTCAAATCAGAACCAGAAAGATCACCGTATTGAAAATTAGCACCTGAAAGATTAGCATCTGAAAGAATTGCTTCACTTAGATTTTTGAATTTCAAATCCATTCCATGCAGATCACAACCACTCAATAATGCGCCGGGGTTAAGATTTGCACATTTTCCAGTTGGTTGTGCAATAGATTTGGAAGTATCTTTAACCGTTGGTATTACTTGACAAATCCCATTTACTAATTCAGTACCCGTTCCACAATTTGGTGTAGATGTAACTTCTGTAATTGGTTCAGGAGAATATTCTGCAACTGGTTCTGCAACTGGTTCTTCTAATCCAATTGCTTGATAAATTGAAGAATATTGTGAGTAATTCTCATCAAACCACTCTTTGTATGCAGGTTCATTGTTGTATCTGTCAATGTAGTGTTGTGGGTCTTTTGTTTGATCAACAAAGGATGCAATTCCTAACAATGTTGGCTCAGGTTCTGGTGTTGGTTCAGGTACAGGTGTTGGTTCTGGATCTGGTATTGTGTCGACATCACAACCTTTCATGAGGAAATTCCAAGTACCAATTAACTCACAGTCTGCTATTCGTTGATTAAGGTCTGATAGTTCATCATACAATTGACAAGCATTAGAAAACCACACATAACCATCTGTATTGTTACATAGTTCTTCTGATGTTGGTTCTACAACTGGTGTTGGTTCTACAACTGGTGTTGGTGGATTACAATTTTCAACACATTGAATAAAAATACCATCGCCTACTACAATTTGCATTGTAAGACTAGGAGCTAGTTTATTTTTTTTGTAAATATCATCATATACAGAAATATCAGCTATGTAAGTTCCAGATTGTTCTGGAATCCAAGATAATGAGCGTATTTTGGATTCACCCACAGGAATTGAATCAGAGACCCATGCTTCAAATGTTTTTAAATTTTGAAATCCAAAACTAAAATCATTTTTCTCTCTAATTTTTATTTCGTATGTAAAATAATTTTCCCAAAGATTATGGTTAATCATAAGAGCTGATATTGATATTTGTTGTTCCACATTAACAGAATTTACACTGTTACCAAAACCATCAATAGCTTGAGGATTTGTAAAAGAAATATTTGCTTTGGTTTCAACAATAATGATATCTTCCTTTGTCAATAAGATACCTGCAATAGATCTGAGATCAAGTTCATCTGATGTACTATAGGGGTCAGGCAGAGTATTGTCCTCATATTCTGCAGTGATTATGTCACCTTCAGATACTCGAAGTATGGACCCAGAAGATTCATCTGTAATTGTAAAGTATACAGTTCCTTCAAAAATTCCGCTTGCATTATTTGTCTCAGTTACAATAAGATCAATACCTCCGGCATCAGAGTCAGACCAAACATCAACTGCAAAGTTGTCGATTGCCTCTGAATTCAAATTCATATCTGCCTCAATGACTCTTACAATACCTGTTTCACTTGATGGAGAGTTGGCCTCTAGCCATTGTATATTACCAATATTCCAATTAGGCGTGTAACCTGGAAGAACTGTATCATCCTCTGAGAATTCAAAGGAGACAGTTAGTCCATCATTGTCATGGCTGTTAGCTAAAACATTTGGAACCATCATTCCAATCATAGCAACTGCTACTATTGCAATAATGAATACAGATTTCAATATTCTCTTCAAGAATATGTGATATTTAGGAAATTATTTCTGATTTTGAATACAAAAATGTTTAAGATCTGGGAGTGATTGTAGTAATATCATATACCATTCTATATTTTCAAAGTGTTAACAAAAATTAATCCTTTAGATACGAAA
>JABHJJ010000025.1 GCA_018691945.1 Candidatus Nitrosopelagicus sp.
AGAGAATATTTTGAATACATCAAGCAAAAATACAACAAGGAATGTTTTATATTTCTGACAAACGGTGAAGATATTCTATTTTGGGATTACCCAAATAGTTCCACAAGAAAAGTAATGGGATTTTTCACACGAGATGAATTGATGCAGAGACGTAAACAAATTCAATCATCATCAGATCCTACAACAATTAAGATTAACGAATCAATTACTGAACGACCTTACCAACTTGAAGCAATTAAAAGAGTGATGGAAGGAGTTGCAAAAAATAAACGAAAATTTCTTCTAACATTGGCAACAGGTACAGGTAAAACACGCATAGCAATGTCAATCATTGAAATTCTAACACGTGCTGAAAAGATTAATCGAGTACTATTTCTGACAGATAGAAATGCATTAAAACAGCAGGCTATGGGGGACTTGGGTAGTTCTGGTTTTAAACAATTTTTCCCAAATGAAATAAAGAGATATCTTACTAGCGGTCATCTTGAGCCTGCAAAACTGTATGCAGGAACTATTCAAACATTGGCAGAAATATACAAAGAATTATCACCAGGATACTTTGATCTTATAATTTCTGATGAAGCTCACAGATCAATCCAAGGCGTTGCTTGGAATCCAATTTTATCTTACTTTGATGCAATACAAATCGGTTTAACTGCAACACCATCAGAACTAGTAGACAAAAATACATTTGACCAGTTTGACTGCTTTGATGGAAAACCAACTTTTAATTTTTCATATGAAGATGCAGTAAATAGTACACCTCCATATCTCAGTAGATATCAAGTATTAGAAGCAAGAACGAATTTCCAAATTAAAGGAATCAAACCTGCAGATATTTCCTTATCAGTCAGACAAGCATTGATAGAGCAAGGAATTTCTTTAGAAGAACTTACCATTGAAGGAACAGATATTGGGAAAAAAGTAATGAACAAGGGAACCGATGAGGCCATCATCAAGGAATTTATGGAAGAATCAATCAAAGATAAGTCGGGCGTTCTTCCAGCAAAAACTATCATATTTGCCATATCAAAAAAACATGCCCAAGGATTACTCGATGCATTTAATCGATTGTATCCCGAACGTAAAGGAGAGCTTGCTGAGACAATCTACTCAGGAATGGAACGTCCTGACAAACTGATTGATAAATTTATGAAAAAAGATCTACCACGAGTTGCAATCTCAATAGACATGCTAGATACTGGTCTAGATGTTCCAGAAATTTGTAACCTAGTATTTGCAAAACCTGTATTTTCTAAAATTAAATTTTGGCAAATGATAGGACGAGGTACGAGACCAGATCAGACATGCAAATACAGAGAAAGACTACCTGAAGGAAAAAAAGAAGGTTTTCTGATCATTGATAATTGGAAAAATTTTGAAAATTTTGAGATGAATCCTGAAGGAAAAACGGCTTATCTTTCTGAGGCACTTCCGGTGAGATTGTTCAAAATAAAACTAAAGAAACTAAAACACTTTGAGCGCTATGGTGAAAAAGACAATGCAAATAAAATGAAATCAGAGATTGAAGAAATGGTCTCTTCTTTACCAAAAGACAACATTTCTGTAAAGGAAAATAGAAGAAAAATTAATCATGTCTTTGAAGATAATTTCTGGGACAATGTAGCCGAAGATCCTATAGATTACATAGAAAAACAAGTAGCGCCATTATTAAAATATCAAAGTCAAATCGATGTAGATGAAATGACGTTTCAGGTAAAGACAGAAAAACTTGGATTGGCAATTTTACAACAAAATGACAAAACTATTAAAAATATTCAAGATTCAATTGCAAGTGATGTTAACAATCTATCTAACAATCTCAATGCAGTCAAAGAAATAATTGATGACAAAAATAAAGTGCTATCAAAAAAATTCTGGGAAGATATCAAATACGAAGATGCAGAATTTTTAGAAAAAACCTTCAAACCAATCATAAAATTAAAGACAAAACGATCACGAGAAGTAATTGAATTAAATCTTGATGATATCATAGCAGAACAAAAATTAATTCAGAAAACAACTCTAGGTGATTCTGAGTTTGTTAAAGAATATAAAATAAAAATAGAAAATTCCATTAAAAAACTAGCAAATGATAATCCAACTATTGCCAAAATAATTAAAGGCGAGGAGCCAAATGACGAGGAATTGATGGATTTAGAACACGCTCTATTTTCTTTGAATGAACAATTTGAAACAGAGTCACTTCGTAAAATCTTCAAGCAACCGACAGGATCATTTGGTCAATTCATTAAACACATCCTAGGTTTGTATGAATTTCCTAACTTTGAGCAAGAGTGTGCAGATGCTTTTGACATATTCATCAAAGAGCATGAGAATTGGAATGCAGATCAGATTTTGTTTGTGAGGACAGTAAAAAACACAATTTCTAAGAAAGGTAAAATGGACATTTCAGATTTGTTTGAGGCCCCATTTGATAGAATTGGTACGATTAGTAAGTTATTTGAAGAACATGATGTAGAAGATATTATGCAAATTTGCAAGACATTGGAGAAGAGAAAATAATGCTAAACTCTGAACTAAAACAACAGATTGATTCCTTGTGGGACAAGTTTTGGTCAAATGGAATGCCAGAACACATGGGGGCTCTAAAACACATCAACTATCTAGTATTCATGAGATACTTGGAGGATTTTGAAAATGTGAGAATTATTGCTGCAAAACAATCAAAGAAAAAGTATACGTCAATTTTTGATGGCCATGATGAGATGCGATGGTCAACATGGAAAAACTATTCTGGAGAAAAGATATTATCTCATGTTAGGAATAAGGTATTTCCATTCATCAAAAATTTAGATTATAAAGAAGGGTTCAAACTAGACTTGAAAGATTCCAACTTTGAGATAAATAGCCCAATCTTATTGCAAGAGGCTGTTCAAACTATTGAAGAACTAAAAATTTCAGAACAAAATTACGACACACAAGGAGACATTTACGAGTATATTGTTTCTAAATTAGAGACATCAGGACTGAATGGAGGCTTTCGAACTCCTCGGCATATCATCAAAATGATGATTGAAATAATTGATCCTGATGTTAATCAAAAAATTTGTGATCCTGCATGCGGTACAGGCGGTTTCTTAGTCAATTCTTATCTTCACATATTAAAAAAATACAACAACAAAGAGTCAAACGATGCTGACAGGGCAGTAGGCGATAAACTTTCTGATAAACAAAGAGAGTTTTTACTAAATGAACAACTTTATGGTTTTGATTATGACCGCTCCATGATGCAATTTTCACAAATGAATATGATTTTACACGGATTCAGGCGTCCAAACGTTCAATATCAAAATTCAGTTGGAAAACAATTCAACCAAGATGAAGAATATGATGTAATACTTGCAAATCCACCATTTGCTGGAAACCTCAACAAATCTGAAATTAATGAAGACATTGATGTAAAGACTACAAAGACTGAACTATTGTTTTTAGAAGTGTTTTATAACAAACTGGTAACTGGCGGACAGGCAGCAATAATTGTCCCTGCAGGAATTTTGTTTGGTTCATCAAATGCACATCTAGAGATTAGAAAAACACTATTAGAAAAATGTCAACTAGAAGCAATTGTATATCTACCATCAGGGGTCTTCAAACCATACTCGGGGGTATCAACTGCTGTTTTGTTTTTTACTAAAGGCGGAAGTACAGAAAAAGTTTGGCTGTATGACATGGAACATGACGGATTCTCACTTGATGACAAACGAGTAAAAGTAAAAGAAAATGACATTCCAGATATTTTAGCAAAGTTTCCAAATCGTAAGAAATCCAAAAAATCAATATCAATTACAGTAAAGGAGATAAAAGAAAATGACTACAACCTGAATGTTCGTCGTTATATCGACAATTCTGTTCCTGAAGAGCAGATTGACATTCAAGAAGCAGCAAACAAGTTAGATGAGATGAAAAAAGACCGCAAATCATCTGAAGAGCAGATGATAAAAGACTTGAAAGAATTAGGTTTCAAGGTGTAGTCTAATGCAGGTTGCCACGCCAAAGAAAGGATACAAGCGGGTAAAGACGTCGTTTGGTAAGTATGAGGAGATTCCTGAAGAGTGGGAATTTGTAACAATAAAGGTTCTGATTGAGAAGATTATAGATAACAGAGGAAAGACACCTCCATTATCAAATGAAGGACGTGAATTGATTGAGATTAATTCTGTTACAAATGAATCAATGCATCCCGATTACTCTAAAGTGAAGAAGTATGTAGATGAGAACACTTTCAACACTTGGTTCAGAGATGGTCATCCAGAATCAAATGATATTCTTGTATCGACAGTAGGTAGTGTTGGTCAATATGTAATAATGAAGGAAAGTAGGGGATGTATTGCACAAAATTTGATTGCATTAAGAATCAGGGAGTCTACCAATCCGTTCTTTATCTATTATGCTTTGAATACTAACCATGTTTCTGTACAGACTCAGTCTGTTGTAATGAATGGGCTTCAACCTAGCCTAAAAGTTCCACATTTCCTTGGATTTCATATTTATCTTCCACCACTTCCAGAACAACAAAAAATCGCCTCCATCCTATCAAACGTAGATGATACCATACAAAAGACAGACAAAATCATCAAACAAACACAACGCCTCAAGAAAGGTATGATGCAAAAGTTACTGACAAGGGGAATTGGGCATACTAAATTCAAGAAAGTAA